>CAJOEB010000036.1 GCA_905233775.1 uncultured Alphaproteobacteria bacterium
TGAACTGTATTCCTTCTAATATTTTTGCATTATTATTAGCCCATATTCTATCTTCTTTGTCATCACAATTCATCAATATTTGTTCAAAAGAATGGGGGGAGGTCGTGTCAATAATCACTCCATGAGTTAGTGATGTGGTTAGTATGTATAATATTGTAATACATGTTATTTTCATTAATTTCTTCATTATGTTAATCTCCTATTTGTTGCATATATAAAAATAAATATAACAGAACTTTATGAAAAAATTGTAAATAAGCTATTTTTTTGGCAATTAAAGCGATGTTCTTCTTTCAAAAAATAAAATCAAACCAAACAAATAGTATTTTCTAATAGTTTCCCATTCATGAATTTTTAAAATCGGTATTCCTAAAAATTTGTATGTTATTTTGCGCTTTATATAGAATTTTTCATCAAAAATAATGTGATGTTCCCGTGAGAATTTTATAAGATCAGCGCGAGCAGCGATTAAATCAATTTGATTTTTGTCTCGCTGATATTGATTCATTATTTGTCCAGTAATTATAGAATACTCCGGGAACAATCACTATTTTATTTGACGAATATAAAAATCGAGGAGTAAAATAAATATCTTCAAACATTACTCCTTCTTTGAAAGTTAATTTTTGTCTTTTTAACTCTGCTCTCTTGTAAATTTTATTCCAGACATAGCACATTCTCGGAACTTGGTTATATTTATATTTTTCTGCAGTAGTGATTAGAACGCGTAATTTGTCAAATCTGAGCTTTCTGGAAACTTTTCCTGATGCATGCGGTCTTCTTATTTCTGCACATGCTGCATCTGCATCATATTTTTTTACTGCATCATAAAGTTCTGCGAAGAAATTTAGATCAATCCAATCATCGCTATCGACAAAACTAACATATTCACCCTTTGCCGTTTTCAAACCGGTGTTTCTGGCTGCGCTTAACCCTAAATTTTCTTGTGTTAGTATTTGTATACGCGGATCTATCTTTTTATACTCCTCCAAAATTTTTGCCGAATTATCGGTGGAACCATCATTGACGCATATTATTTCCAATTCTTGCAACGTTTGGTTGATAACACTATCTAAGCAACGTCGCAGATATTTTTCTACATTATATACAGGGATGATTACGGAGACTTTTATTATTTTCTTGTTCATCAAAGAGAAATCCTTTTTTCAAAAACTGGAATTAGTCCAAACAAATAATATTTTTTGATAGTTTCCCACTCATAAATTTTTAAAATCGGTATTCCTAAAAATTTATAGAAGGTTTTGTTTTTTACATAAAATTTTTCATCGCAAATGATGTGATGTTCTCTAGAGAATTGAATAAAATCAGCGCGAGCGGCAAGTTTGTCTATCTGATTTTTGTCGCTCATAGTGCGACTTACTGATTTGTTATTAACCCAGTAATAATAATAGGTGTTTGGTACTGTTATTACTTTGACAGAAAAATACAGAAATCTAATAAGAAAAAAAACATCCTCGCACATATCGATATTTTCTTTAAACAAAAGCTGTTGTCGATCTAATTCAGATTTTTTATAGATTTTATTCCACAAATAGCATTTCTTCGGAATTTCTAAAAACTTATATTTTTCTGCGACGGTGATTAAAATTTGTTCTTGATGTACTTTCAGTTTATCGATTATCTTTCCGGATTCATAACATCTTTTTATCCCTGTACATGCTGCATCTGCTTTGTATTTTTCAGCAGCGGTATATAGTTTTTCGAAAAAGTCCAGATGTATCCAATCATCGCTATCAACAAAACCGATATATTTTCCTTTTGCGATTTTCAAACCTGCGTTTCGAGCTGCACTAACTCCTAAATTTTCCCGATTTATTATAATAATTCGATTATCGCGTTTAGAATATTTATTCAAAGTTTGAAGAGAATTATCCGTAGAACCATCATCAACACAGATTATTTCTAATTCTCTTATTGTCTGGTTGATTATGCTATCTAAACACCGTTTCAAATATTTTTCTGAATTATAAATCGGAATGATTACGGAGATTTTTATCATATTTTCTCCAAAAATCCGCACTGCCATTTATACGCTGATCGAATACTATCTTCTAATGATCTTTGTGGTGTCCATTTTAAAATATTCTTCGCTTTTTCGTTGCAAGCAACCAATGATGCAGGATCTCCTGTGCGTCTTGCACAAATTTTTCTGTCGATTTTTCGCTGAAGGACTTTCTCGCAAGCATCAAAGACCTCTTTTACGGTATTTCCGTTGTTTGTTCCTATATTAAAACAATCTGATGATATACCTTCGAGTTCCAGATATTTCAATGCCAATAGATGTGCGTTTGCTAAATCTTCGACATTTACATAATCTCTAACACAAGTTCCATCTCGAGTTTCAAAATCATCACCAAACAGCTGAAAAATTTTGCCGTTTACCGCTCGTAATATATTCGGTATAAGATGCGTTTCCGGCTCATGCCATTCTCCGATTATTGCGTCAGAATTCGCTCCGGCGACGTTAAAATATCGTAATATTGCGCTTTTTATACCAAATGTTCTGCTGTAATCCTGCAAAATTTGTTCTACCATAAGTTTTGATCGGCCATATGGATTTATAGGAGCTTTTGCGCAATCTTCTTTTATCGGATTTAGATCTTTTGGTTCACCGTATACTGCAGCTGTTGATGAAAATACGATCTTTTTAACCTCATTTTTCAACATTGCTGAAAATAAATTCATTGAACCGCTAACGTTGTTTTCGTAATATTTTTGCGGATTTTTTACGGATTCTTCAACTTGTATGTAAGCAGCAAAATGGATTACTGCGTCTATTTTTCTATGCTTATTAAAAATTGTGTCGATATCATTAGGATTTTTCAGATCTCCTTTTATAAAATCGATAACTTTTCCATCATATTTTGAGATGGTTTTTAATTTTTCAACTATTTCTGCATGTCCATACTCCAGATTATCAAAAATAACAACGTCATATCCATTTTTGATTAATTCTAACGTTGTATGACTTCCGATATATCCTGCTCCTCCGGTTACCAAAATCGTTTTCATGCCGCCAATGCCTTATTTATAATTTATTTATTATACATTATTAGCATTGCTGCTATTTTAATGCTATTGTTAATATAATCGTTTTCTTTCATGCTGCTGATGCCTTATTTTTTACCGTAAGAAAATCCAACCATGCTTCTCTTTTTTGCGATGGTGAACGCAACAAATATGCCGGATGAAATGTTGGCAGAATAACAGCGGAAATTTCTTCAATCCGTGACCATCTACCTCGCAATTGAGTCATGGTTTGCGTCGTTTGCAGTAATGCTTTAGTTGCCGTTCCACCCAAGCAAACAACGATTTTCGGATTTACTAACGATATATGTTTGATCACATAAGGACGAAACAGAGTTATTTCCTGCAAAGTTGGTGTGCGGTTTCCCGGTGGTCTCCAAGGTAAAATGTTGGTTATGTATACTTTCGTTCGGTCTAAACCGACTGCAGCCAAAATTTTGTCCAACAACTGCCCGCTTTGTCCGACAAAAGGAATTCCTTGGCGATCTTCTTCAGCACCCGGAGCTTCTCCTAACAAAAGGATATCGGCATGTTCATTCCCGACACCAAAAACCATATTTAAGGCGCAATCCTTTATCGAAATTTCGACTTTTCTCATCGCTTCTTTTAACTCTGCAAGCGTATTTATGCTTTGTTTCGCTGCACGCTGCACAGTATTGATATCAACTGATATATCAGATACTCCAGCATCTGAGAACCATTTCAAAACATCTATAACTTCTTTATTAGTTTTGTTTTTTTTGTCGTTTTCTTTCTCAACCAAGTTTATTAATTCCCTGTTCTGTTAAGCGCTTCTTTTATGAGATCTTTCGTTTCGTTAATACCATATAACGCTATAAATGATCCCATGCGAGGACCGCTTTCCTGTCCGAATAAAGTTGTATACAGTGTATGAAACCAAGATTTCAAATCTTCAAACGGATATTTTTTTCCAACTTCAAACACAATTTCCTGGATTTTTACTGCGTCTTCATTTCCGCTTAATTTTGATAATTCTTCGAACAAATCTTGTAACGCAGTTCTTTGTATTTCGGTTGGAACAGAATAAGATTTATTATCTTTCACAAAATCCTGATAATAATTTATAGAACATTCGACCAATTTATCCAAAAATGGCATACTCTCAGGAGTTGCATCTTTCTTATATTTTTTTATGAACCCCCAAAGGACATTTTTATCATCAGTGTTACACACGCTTACCAAATTCAGCAAAAGAGAATACGAAATATCAGATTCGCATGCAGGCGGATTTCCGTTGTGAATGTGCCATGCAGGGTTATCTATACGTTTTGACGACTCTTGCGTTTCATAATTTTTTAGGTGTGTTGTATAATCATCAATTTGTCTTGGAATAACATCGAAATACAACTTTTTGGCGCTTTTCGGAGATGCAAACATAAAATTCGCAAGACTTTCTTGAGGTGCATATCGCAACCAATCATCAACACTTATACCATTTCCTTTTGATTTCGATATTTTCTTGCCTTCTTCATCTAAAAATAGTTCATAGTTAAAACCAACGGGCGGATTTCCTCCTAATACTTTGCAAATTTGCGACGATACTTTTACGGAATCAATAAGATCTTTTCCGCTCATTTCGTAATCGACGTCAAAAGCTGTCCAGCGTGCCGCCCAATCTACTTTCCATTGCAATTTGCAGTTTCCGTCTGTTACAGGAAGTTCTGTTAACGTACCATCTTCATCTTTAAAAACGATTGTTCCGTCATCAACGTTATATTGGTCGATTTTTACTTGCAGAACTCTGCCGGTTTTTGGAGATATCGGAAGGAACGGACTGTAAGTTGCCGCACGCTCTTCTCGTAAGGTCGCCAGCATAATTGCTAAAATTTCTTCGTGATGTCGCAGAATATCCAACAAAACATTGTTGAATTTTCCACTCTTATACCAGTCTGTAGAACTCTGAAATTCATAATCAAAACCGAAAGAATTGAGGAATTCCATTAACTTATTATTATTATGATGCCCAAAACTTTCATGGCAACCAAAAGGATCGGGAACACTTGTCAGAGGAAATCCCAAAAATTTTGCAACCATATCTTTGTTCGGAATGTTGTCAGGTACTTTTCTGAGACCATCACGATCATCGGAGAAAGCGTATAACTTCGTTTTCATCCCGGTAAGGCATTCAAACGCGTGTCGAACGTATGTCGTGCGTGCAACCTCTCCGAAAGTTCCGATGTGCGGCAATCCGGACGGACCGTAGCCTGTCTCCAGCAATGCATAGCCTTTCTCTTTTACTTCCTTTCTGGATGCAATTTTTCGAGCTTCTTCAAATGGCCAAGATTTTGCATTTTCAAAGACGCTTTTATCAAAAACTGCTCCAGACATAGACATAATCGCTCCACGAATACAATTAACAGATACACCAAAAAATATAAGTATAACTGATTTTATAACAAAAATATTATTATTGCCAGGAGATATAATACAGCGGTGAAATTACCAATCCGATATAATAAAAGATGCCTCTCTCAGATTTTGCACAGGAGGATTTGGTTTTATGCATTCGATTTTCTTCTGAATGTAGTTTTGTATGCCATTATTGATGTTATTAATACTATTGACGTTATTGCGGATGTTGTTGTCGTTGTCATTATTACGGCTGTTGCTGCTGCTATCGGCGCTGTTGTAACGGTTGTCAGTGTTATCGTAGCGGTTGTCGATGTTATTGCTGTAACTATCGATGTTGTTCTTTCCGCTGTCGACGTCGTTGTAGCAACCATTGTAGCAATTGAGACTGTTATTACTGCCGTGTAGATTGTCGCTTAGATATTCGGTTATGCTGTCATAAATAAATTGTGCTGCTTTTTCTATAAGTTTGAAACTGGCATTTTCAAGTTTTTTCTCCAAAAAATTCAGAAGAGAAGAATAGCAAATTGTATTGGATAAATCATCGCTGTTGCATGCCATGTTGTCTTGCATAAATCGCAAAGAAACATTAATAGTAATCGGGCGTTTTTCGGCTCTTTCTTCCGGATTATTTCCGAGAATAACGTATGTCTTGTAGCCGGTTATGTTTAGTTGCTTATACATGGTTTTATTTCCGCAGTAATGATTTTATAATTATTTTATAGTTCTATGATTATAATAAATGGTGATTTTATAATAACAGTAATAGTAGGATTATAATAGCAGTAATATAGCAGTAATGTAGTATCAGGATTACTTGCAGAGATCTATCAAATGAATAATAACGTGGCATCATCAATAATAATCGGAGGGGCGACAGCTTCAGGAAAAACCGCTCTTGCGATAAACTTGGCGAACAAATTGCGATACAAATATGGTATTGATGCTGAAATCGTAAATGCAGACAGTGTGCAAATGTACAGCGATCTGAAAATACTAACGGCTTATCCGTCTGATGATGAATTACATAAGGTAAAGCATAATTTGCTTGGAATTTTGGATCCGTATGGTTCGTCAAGTGTCAGTTCTTGGCTTGATCTTGCGCAAAAAGAGATTAAACGTATTCATCATGATAAAAAAATCGCCATTGTTTGCGGAGGAACGGGGTTTTACATTCGTGCGTTACTGAATGGTGTTGCAGATATTCCCCAAATTCCCGAAAGTGTGCGAGAATATGTGCAAAACCATTTTAAAGAGCTTGGACGTGATCAATTTTTCGAAAAATTATCAAAACTCGATCCGATCTCTGCACAAAAATTGCATAAAAATGATACTCAACGGATTTTAAGAGCATATGAAGTTGTTTTATATACCGGAAAAAGTTTATCGGAATGGTGGGAAGCAAGTAAAAATAAAAAGAATGTAGAAAATGTAAAAAATAATGCGGAAAATAAAGAAAAAAATGAAGATAACGAGAAAAATATGGAAACAATTACAACAACATTAGTTCCGATAACACTAATCCCGACAATAATTCTGCATCCCGAAAAAGAAAAAATACGAGAACGAGCTCGGATTCGCATACAAAAAATGATTGAGCAAGGAGCAATCGAAGAGGTCAATGAATTTAACAAAAAATATCCAAATTATGATGGTGCGTTACGAGAAGTTATTGGTTATCGTGAAATTTCTGAATTTTTACAAAATCTACAACACAATAAAAAAAACAATAAGAATGAATTTACGCACGATAAAAGTAAATTAATTGAAAACAAATTAATTGAAAAAATGTGCGTTCGAACAAATCAGTATATCAAACGTCAATCAACATGGTTTAGAAATCAGCTAAAAAATGCTAAATTTATCAATGAATTCGGAGATAAATCGGATATTCTTGAAGAAGTATTTGAATATTTAACTAAATGTATATATCGGCCAATAATTAATTGTAATGGACAGAAAACGGCAGAATAAATAGCAGAATGGAGATTATTTTTTGATAAGGATTTTAGGTATTGATCCCGGGCTTCACATAACAGGATGGGGCGTTATTGATTTCGATGGATTTCGCCTAAAACATATTGCGCATGGTACGATTGTTTCAAAGACATCTGAAGATATCTCAGATCGTTTGGCGAATATTTTTAAAAAATTATCGGACATAATCGAGGAACAAACGCCGGATGAAGTAAGTATCGAAAAGGTGTTTGTGAATATTAATCCTGAATCATCATTGAAATTAGGAATGGCACGCGGAGTAGCTTTGTGTGTGCCAAGTGTAATGGGACTGAAGGTATATGAATACACGCCAAACAAAATTAAAAAAACAGTAGTAGGAAGTGGTCATGCGACAAAAGATCAGATTTCGATAATGGTTCAGAAATTGCTGCACAATTGCGGTTCTGTTAAGCTGGATGCGGCAGATGCTCTTGCAATTGCGATTTGTCATGCCCATCATAGGAATATATTGAAATATAGTGCATGAGTATAAAAAAGCATGA
>CAJOEB010000037.1 GCA_905233775.1 uncultured Alphaproteobacteria bacterium
GCTGGAAGATGATGAACTTTGTGATGGTTCTGAATGGGGTACATTAAAAGGATCACTTACTACTAATCTGTCATATGCGATTTCCTTTGCCAGAATACCTGGGATATCAGCATATTTACTATCAACTCTGTATACATTTGCAAGAGCTTGTTTTTTGTGTATTTTCGTATCTTGCTCTTCTCTTATGGTACCCATCATCATGGAGAATCGTTCTTTTAGTCCCTTTCTTGTTATTCTTGCCCATAAACCGTTCCAAGGAGCTGACTTTCCTTTACTTTGTCGCTTCTGAGTTTGAGCTTCCAGCATTTGTTCTTTATATTTATTGGGAATACTGCTGTAATCACCATTGAATAAGTAAGGAAGCAATTTTATCTTTGTTGAACCTGAAATTGATTGAGACATACCACCCGCTGATGCACCTGCAAAAGCATTAGATGCTGTTAAATGTTCCCTACTTGATGAAGACATAGTACTTGAAGAGGAACTACTAGAGGAAGATGAACTTGATGCTGTTCCTCTTGACGAAGTTGTGGTAGTTGGAAAACTTAAAAAAGAAGTCGAAGGCAAAGCATCTAATCTATCTCTGAGATCAACTAATCGTCTCACCCATTCTTCTACAGATAAAGGCGGTAGTGTTGTTCCTTCTATGTGTCGTTCGGATTTTACGGCATTCCTTAATACCGTCTTCACCGGTTCTATAAAAGGCTCATTAGTATTGTAAGGATATCTCAATGGCAATTTAGCTTCCATTCGAGCATTCAATTCAGACCCTGGATCTGCCAGTCCGAAAACATTACGGTGTTCTTCCGCATTTCCCCAAATTTCCTTATAACCTACTCTATCTATGGCTCCCGCTGGAGTTATTTTTTTTCTGTTCCCTTCAGTATTGCTTCCATCTTCTCTATGTTTCAAATGATTCATTTCATGGCCAATTGCAATATGAAAAGGATCGTCTCTTTCTTGTATAAGTACTGCCTCTATCGGAAGCATTTTTTTTGCTGTTGGAATAGCAAGAGAAGAAACTATATTATAATGCGGAACTTGCAGTTCAAAACCATTAGATTGCCTTTTTATCTTATTGTATCTTCCAGATATATCTAAAATAACGAAACTTTTTGTTTCTTGTTGATTTTTTTCGTACCGAAAAAAACTTCCATCACTGTTTTCTTTATCATCATAAAACCCAATTGTTAGTGTACCATTAGGACGATCTTGTATATGATCTAATACGCCTTGCAATTGAATACATCCAACTCTGCTATTCTCCATCCTCATAAAATGTTTGTTTAAAAATCGCTCTATAGTCTCTCCTTCTGTTCGCAAGCTCGAATATATTTCTAAATCTCCATTACTATTAAAGTCAATTATATGTTCAGGACTTAATTCTTTTTCAACAACAATCTTGTCATGTTCTTTTTTAATCTTTGCAAGTGCTATTTTTTTATTTTTTATATTTTCTATAAGTTGTTCACTTAATGTCATTTTTATCTCCTTATATTATTCATAGTATGTGTCTAAAGTTACTAAATCTATATTTTCTCCTACTTGCATTGCTCCTAACCGATCCGTTGCATTCCAAAGCTCTCCTTTATATCTGTAACTATGCCAATATCCATAATTCCAAAATATTGCTTGTTTTTGCCACTGTATAGCTTCTGTCTTGTTTCCTGCTTCGTATTTCCGAAGAGCAATCTGAGACGAACACTTTCTTAAATTGTCTACAAGACTATTTCCTAAAGTATTAACTAAAAACAAAATAATCGGTTCAAATTGATCTTTTATTTCTTCTTCAGTGGAAAGTTTATCCTTCTCGCAAAATCTTTTGATATTATCATCAATAAGGGCATTCATTTTTCTGCGAATTTTATCCGAAGCAGAGAGGAAAATCTTTTTTCTCCACAATTCATAAGCTTTTTCTGGGTCACTTTCCGCTTCGGCTGCCTGCATTGCTCGGACGTTTTCCATAAGATCCCACTTTTCATGACACTTTTCCAATTCAGTACGAGATAATCCGAATCTACGTAATTCAGCTCCCACAGGATCTTCGATTGGAGCTGTTGCAGGTGGTTCCGGAGAAGGATCACGACAACAGCAGCAACAGAAGAGAGATCGCATAGCTTCTGTTTCGGTTGTAAATCCAATGCAAAATAGCGTTATTACGCTGATGATTGTACATTTCCTTATAATTTTCGATACTAAGATGTTCATACTCCCTCTCCCTTAACTCCATATCAGATGATTAAACGATTTCCTCTATCTCTGTTTATGTCAGTATACTATATTTTTTTAATTACAAGGGGGATTAGGGCGTTTTTTTCTCTTTTTTTTTATTTTTTATTTTTTTTGCCTTGTAAAATCAACTCTGTAATAGAGTTTTTTCAGTAGAAAATCATTGCTTTGTATCTTGCATCAATTTTTTTATCGCCATGCGATATATTAAGAGGAATGAATCAATGTTTTATCTTACAAGATTTTATCATCTCGTAAAGTATGAATCTGTTCAGGTGGAAAGTATTTATAGAATGTCCGTCGTCCGATACCGGCAGAACGGATAACATCTGAGATAAATGGATATGCGGCCGTATCTTTAATCATGGCACGGATCAATTTCATACGTTCGTCACTCATAATTTTCGGACGACCACCAATGCGCCCATGTTCTCGTGCTACTTTCAACCCTGCTCGCGTATTCTCGACGATAATTTCTCGCTGAAACTGATCAAAAGCAGCATTTATATGAAAAAAAAGTCGTCCTTCAGGTGTTGTTGTATCAATTTTTTGCGTCAGAGCTCGCAAATTAATACCCCGTTCTTCCAATTGTTTTACCGTTGCCATTACCTGCGTAAGAGATCGGGCCAAACGTGATAATTTCCAGACTACAAGCGTATCTCCTGCTCTCGCATATTCCAGAGCTTCTTTCAATTTTGGCCGATTTTCCTTTGCGCCTGACTTCTTCTCCGTAAAAATTTTCTCACATCCTGCTTTTCTCAGTTCCTCTATCTGAAATTGCGGATTTTGATCCAATGTTGACACACGCGCATATCCTATGAACATCTTTTCCTCCTTTTTTACGCTTTAATCTCGTAAACAACCTATCGGAACAATTATTTCATCTTTACGTTTGTAGGCACAAGTGCCCGTTCCTGCCAGAATCATTTTAAATGTCGGTTGTTTCATTTTAGATGTATCAATATTTGCAGCAAGCTTGTTGAGCGACTCCCTCAGCGATGCGCGTATATCGCCACCAAGTTTAATTTCTACCAATCCATATGAACTATATTGCTTCATAACTGTAATATTATCTTCCTTATGTCATAATTGAAATAAATAATACTTTTCTTTTCAAGATAAAATAAATAAAGTTCGGGAGTTCAGATAGTTTTTAATTGGGAGTTTGGCTATAAATTAATAGGCGATTTTGTAAGAGAATGTATCTTGATAAAACTTCAACAAATTTTCTCTTAGATACAGCTTAAAAAAGAATTCAGGTTAATTGAAAAGGTCTTGCTATAGTTGTGCTTTTTCCGATTTACACTTGTTTCAAGAAAAAACGCTATCTAATAATATCTCTGTTTTTTTTGTTTCAAAATTCATCTGCCAACAACAATAATGAAACATTATTGCGAAAACATAGTTTAGATACAAAATTTTCTTATCAATTATATATAAAAATCCTCCAGCATAATTTTGTATAAAAAACGATCGTTTTCGAGATAAAAAAATTCCGTTAGTGCTCTATGGTTTTACATCTTTTCTACTTGTTTTTAATATTGATTTCATCATTTTCTCATAATATAAATAATTAATTGAGGATATTAGGTATAAATATCATGATTCAAAGAAGCATATTCGGAAAAATTACAAAAAATCTATTCAAAGATAAAGTCATTTTGATTTTCGGAACCAGAAGAGTCGGAAAAACTACGCTCGTAAAGCAAATCTTGGAACAATTATCTAAAGAATCCAAAAAATGTATTTATTTAAATTGTGATTTATTAAGCGTTAAACAATCTCTGGAAACAACCAATGAACAAATTTTGAAACAAAAAATTGATGGATACGATATTGTGGTAATAGACGAAGCTCAAAATGTTGCAAATATCGGTCAGGTATTAAAAATCATACATGACGAATTTCCTAACATTCAAGTTATTGCAACAGGATCTTCAAGTTTTGATTTAGCAAATAAAACAGGAGAACCGCTTGTCGGACGCAGTCGTTCTTTCGTTTTGTATCCTTTCTCTGTCGCAGAAATCAGTAATGCGACTAATTCATTCACTGCTACTGCGAATCTGGATAATTTTTTGCGTTTAGGACTGTATCCTAATATTTTTAATCTAGATGAAAATGAAGCAATTGACGACCTTGAAGATTTGGTAAATGGGTATTTATATAAAGATATTCTTGCTTATGAAAATATCAAACATTCTGATCAAATATTAAAGTTATTGCAATGTTTGGCATTGCAAATCGGATCAGAAGTTTCTTTTAATGAATTATCCAATAAACTTGCTATCAGCGCGAATACCGTAAAAAAATATATAGATTTACTCGAAAAATGCTACATCATATTCACATTACCCGCTTTTTCCGGAAATATAAGAAATGAAATCGCCGGTAATCGTTCTCGCAAAATCTTCTTCTACGATATAGGTATACGCAATGCGCTGATCGGTAATTATCAATTTATGCATTTACGAAATGATGTAGGCGGTATATGGGAAAATTTTTGCATAGTCGAATTGATCAAAAAAACTCAAAGAGAAGGTCGTCGGTGCCGAAAATATTTCTGGCGCAATTACGACCAACAAGAAGTGGATTTTATAGAAGAAGAAAACGGAGAGTTGCGAGCTTATGAGTTTAAATACACTGCTTCGAAAGCAAGATTTCCGAAAATATTCAAAGAAAATTATAAAGCCAGCTTACATTTAATAAACAAAGAGAATTTTATGGAATGGTTTGGGAAATAATAATGTAAAAAAGAAGTAGAAGGCAGTATAGCAGAGCTCCTTAGAAAAAAAAAGGCAGATTATTAGCCTTTTCATCAGTCTTGAATTTATCAGAGAAAATACAAACTTCCTTGTAGTTATGTTAACAGAACACCGACAAGCGGGAGCAACAATAGTTTTACAAAAAATATGTAGGTAGGTTATTGATCATATAAGCAATACATAATTTTTTATACATATAATAATAGAAATTCTACGATTTAAAATTATATTAGGGCTTCAAAAACCGCAAAGATGAGCAAATTATAAATTTTTTTAATTTTTTTTCAGATTTTACGGAGTAATAGCATTTTGCACTTTAAAATCGTGTTACAATTACATCAGAATATGGCCAAAGGATGTAAAATGAATCTATTTAAACTGCTTCTTGTTATTTTTTTCACGATTCTTCCTATCGCAGAGTGTACATACGCCGCAGAAAGAATATTAAAAGTTGATCTTTCCGAAGAGGAAGAAAAAATCCTTGCTCGTGGTTGGACTCAGCAGGAAATTAAACAGGAATCCGATGCTTTTTGCGCTAATCCGACTGAGCCTGAAGAAGCTTCTGCAAAAGTCGAATATTGGCGTAAGCTTTTCTTCGGTGCTGGTATAACCGAATTCAGCCGTTGCTTCCGTAAATACACACAAAAATATATGGAATTATTTCTGTCTCCTGACGGGATTCTTACGGATGAACCAAAAGAAATATACGCAAATTTACCTATATATAATGGAGATTTAACATATATAGAACGAAAAAAATTACCTCTTACAGAGCAGATGATACTTAATTTACATACTTCCTGGCCAATAGGAGGACAGATCTTTCTTCTCTTAGATCAAGAAAAGTCAAATATTCCTCATAATAACTTAAAATTTTATCAAATAATGCAAGAACAATGTTTTTGGTTGATGATTTATCAAGCTCCGTTTTCAGTTTTTGATGATTATTATGATGGCTCTCATTCAGAACTTATAAGTTATCTTAAATATTTTTGTACATATGATGTCCGACAAGAAAATAAAAAAAATGAAAAATCTTGTTGTAATTTACTGTAAAGCTTAATTTTTTGTTGAAAGGAAGAAAATAATGACAGAAACAGAGTTAATAAATAATGTTATGAAACGACTGGAAATATATACAAAATTTTCTGAAGAAGTCGATATACAATCCATAGAACCAGAAAAAAGTATGCAATTATTAAATGAACGCGAAATTTTTAAACCGCAAGATACTCATGTAGATTGGCAAGTTGTTCCCTTCCCGAGAATATCAAGTTCTTATTATATATCTTATATAAAAGGACTTGTTAGCGAAATAGCAAAACTAGATCATGGTAAGGCTTTATTAAATTCATTTGTATCTAAAATAAAAGAAGGAGAAAAATTACCAATTATTTTTTCTGCTAATAAAGATGATGCGATAGCTTTCAATATATCAGGCAAAGCTACTACAGGACCTGAATCAAAACCGCATATTATTCTAAATATGTGGGATGGTAAGAGAGTTACTGTTCAACAAAAAGAAAATATATATACTTATTCAGTAGGTGGATTATTAAAACCACAAACCGCAGGAAATCTCGTTCCTAAAGGACTTATTGAAATCAGCTCAGGATTAACTCCTTTTTATATAACTTTTGCTCATGAATTAATTCATGCTCAACGATATTATAAAATAGGCGAAAAAATGAAGGGAGCTAAAAACTTTCAAGTGGATCCTTACGAGGAAAAAAACAGAATAAGAGTACAATCGCTTTCTCCAAATGCAGAAGAAGAACGTACTGTTCTCAGTCCAAATGATTTTTCCGAATTGGTTTTGCGAATAGAAGCAAATGAAATGATCAGATACCCTTACCATTTCAGTGGCGAAAAATTCTATGAACCAATATCTAATATTATCAAAAATATATTTGATTCTTATCACAGAGATGATACAAAACTAGAACCTCGTATTACAGAGCATGATGTTAGAAATATTTTACAAACTTTAGTTGGACATACCGATCCCCTTTCCCCTACTTCTTCAATTGCTATGCCTGAAGATGTTAAGAAAGGCGCAATATATACAAAAGTATCGTTATTACCTCGCATATACAGCTATTTCTACAGTAATCCGCAAGAAATACCTGCGGCAATAGACAGAGACCTTTCTCAAATTCATCATAATCAACTCGAAGAGCACTATAATCGAGTCGAAGAGCGCTGGAGAGCAGCGTATCCCGGTATGTATGGCCCAATACCTCCTGCAGGATTTCCCAATCCCCCACAATCTTCTATTGTCGCTGAAAGACTTCAAAGACCAAACGACTTAGCAAAGGCTTTGATTAAAGTAAATGAAGGAATTACCGAAGAAGATGCTATAGGAAATGCTCTTAGAAAAGTCGGTCCGGAATATCCTTTTATCGCTCGAGCTTTTGCTAATGTACGGAGAAAAAATCCATTACCACTTC
>CAJOEB010000038.1 GCA_905233775.1 uncultured Alphaproteobacteria bacterium
AGAGGTAGTATTGGCGCAACGCATTTTCCAGGCGGAGATGAGAAAAAACTTGCTAAAAGTATTCGCGAAAAAATATTTACATTACCTGAAGAAACGGTTTTATATTCCGGGCATTCTGAAAAAACGGATGTTCGAACAGAAAAAAGACGTTATTATATTACTTATTAGATATTACTTATTAGCAATAAGAATAGAAGATAAAAAAAAGTAATAGAAGAAAGAATAAAAAAATGAAAAAATTTTGTGCAATGGTATTTTACTTAATATTTATGTATCTTAACATATATGCTGAACAACCAATTATATTAAAAAAACAAGGAAGCTTTTTTATCGGTGGTAAGTCCATAAAAATCGAAGGGAAATATGATTCTAAAAAATGGGGCAGACCTCAGGGACAAACTCGTCATGGAGATCATGCATATGTTTTTTTCCAAATTCCAGAAAAATCGCGCCGATATCCGGTAGTTTTTCTTCATGGTGCATCTCAATCAGGAAAAAGCTGGGAGACAACGCCGGATGGTCGCGATGGATTTCAAAATATCTTTCTTCGACATGGATATTCTACTTATATTTTAGATCGTCCTAGATGCGGAAGAGCTGGTTTATGTTTGTACAGCGCAAAAGTAGGAGTGGCAAATGTCGATCAATTGTGTTTCGATATTTTCAGATTTGGTTTATGGCCGAATTATTATAAAAATGTGCAATTTCCGACGGATGAAAATTCTCTAAAACAATTTTTCTGCCAAACAACACCGAATATAGGCGGATACGATAAAAAATTAATTGCGGATACAGTATCCAAATTATTTGATAAAGTAGGCGAGGGGATTTTGATTACTCATTCGCAAGGGTGTGAATCCGGATGGTATACTGCAATAAATAATAGAAAAGTTAGAGCGATAATCGCTATTGAACCTGCAAGTGGTTTTGTGTTTCCTGAAGGAGAATGTCCGGGAACGATAATAAGTTCATCAGGATTTTTGCGTACATCTTCTATAGCAAAGAGTGAATTTGTAAAACTTACAAGAATTCCGATCATAATGTATTACGGGGATAATATTCCTGACCATCCTACTGATTTACAAGGGCAGGATAATTGGTATCAGCGTTTAAAAATGGCAAGATTGTGGGCTAGAACGATTAATAAGTACGGAGGAAATGCAAAAGTTATTCATCTTCCTGAAGTTGGTATTTACGGAAATACGCATTTTATGTTTATGGATAAGAATAATAAGCAAATAGCTGATTTGATATTTAAATTTTTGAAAGAGTACAGCTTAGATAAGTAAAAAAGCTTAAGTAAATATTATTAGTATAATCGTTATTATTATGCTATTACCTTGATGAATCAACAATGTTATAAATCGATAGAATAATATTCCAAATTCTAGCGCTTTCAATTTCCGCACTTTCGAGATCGCTAATAATATCTGAGCCATCCATGTTTAAAGCTAAGTCAGACTTTATAGCTTGAGCGCAAAAATTTTCTTTAACGATACGATCAATTGTATTGGCATCAATAAAATTACTTGCCGGGTGTATTGCTGTAATTGCCCATGGACTTTTCAAATTTTTAGGATATATTATTCCTTTTTCCATAATGATATCGCCAAGATGAAATTTTTCCTTTGGTAACTTACAATATTTTTCTGTCTCTTTTATAGTTGCTAATATAATCGGAGTTGTAATATTTTTTGTATGTTCTTTCCATAACTTTAAATTAGTAATAAATTTTGAATTTGTTTCTTTAAAAATGCTGCGATCTTCTCCCTGATCGTAAATAAAATTTTTCCCTGTTGATATAGCCATATTTAATCGACAACAAAAGCGTTTTATACTATTTTCGCGAATTGCTGCAGATATATAAAGCTCTTGCTTCAGCTGATCAATTGTTAAAGGCTTTTTTGGTAATATGTTATGTATTGTCTGATATCTCACTATAGGAGATGGTGCAGGTAATTGCTCCTGGAACTGCATACTATAACAAAATGCTGTTATTCCGAAAAATGCAGTTATTATAATAAAACGAAACATACAACAATATCTCCATCTGACTATTTACTATTCTGTATGATATATGATAATTGACACAATATACAATATAGAACCTATTTTATGTTTCAGAAAATTTACTGCATGCTTTTCGGGCAAGAGTGTCAACTTGCTCATTAAATTTATTTCCGGCATGTCCGCGTACCCAGTTCCAAGTTATTTTTCTGTCCGATGAGAGTTCAAGAAGCCGTTCCCACAATTCTTTATTTTTTACAGATTGTTTTTGTGAATTTTTCCAATCGTTTTTCAGCCAATTTTTTATCCATTTTGTTATTCCGTCTTTAACATATTGGCTGTCGGTATATAATTCGATTTCTGACGTTGATAAAGTATTTTCTAATGCACGAATAACTGCTGTTAATTCCATTCGATTGTTTGTTGTGTCTGATTCTCCTCCTGAAATTTCCTTGATTTCATTACCATTTATTAATACTGCTCCCCATCCTCCGGAACCCGGATTTCCGCTACATGCACCATCTGTATATATTGTAATTTTTGGATGATTTTTTTCATCTGTATTTGATAACGAAAAAGGTATTTTTATATCGATATTTCCTGAAAACACGTATTCTGCTTTACCAATTTGCACATAATCTCCGTTGTTGAGAAAATCTACTTCTAAATTTCCTCCGAGTTGATGAATATTTATTTTTTTACCAGATATAATTCCATATTTTTCGGCAGCTACAGCTACAGCCATTGCTCCACTGCCACAGCCTAAAGTTAATCCTACTCCACGTTCGAAAACTCTTAACTCAATTATTGAACCATCAGAAGATACTACGGCGAATTCGACGTTAGTTTTGTTCGGAAAAATATGATATTTTTCAAGCTTTGCTCCAATTTCTTTAATAACTTCTATTTCGGGCATGCTTTTTAAGAACAAAACAAGATGCGGATTTCCTACAGAAACTTTATAAGCATTAATTATTTCGACTTTTTCCTTTTCATCTTGAAATAAATGTATATTGGATAGATCAAACTTTTCTATATCTGCTTTTTTATCCCAATATACAGAGGTGTTGCCGTTATTATCTTCAATTTTGATTTTATATTCCTGCTTTGTTGTTCGCATAATGCAATTTGAGCAACCTTTTGTGCGGTTCATTAATACGCCAATACATCTTATTGCATTTCCGCAAATTTCTGCTTCACTTCCATCTGAGTTGAAAAAAGATGTTTCAACAAATACAGTATCACTTTTTAAATCTGTGATTTTATACAGAACAACAAGATCACATCCGATTCCGAAATTTCTATTGCTGATTTTTCTAACAAATCCTGCGTCAAAAATCATTTGATCATCAACTTGTGTTCTATCGATGATAACAAAGTCATTTCCCAAAGATTGCATTTTGCAAAAGTTGATTAACATATTTATATTCTTTCACTCAATAAAACTTTTGTGATAATTTTTCCACGTTCGACTGCCGGTTGATCAAACGGATTAACTCCGATTAATTTACAAACACATGGAACTTCTATCATAAAATACATGAATAACGCTCCCAAAATTTTCGGGGTTAGTTCTGCAAATTCAAATTTACGTAATGGATGTTTTTTTTCTGTAAGCGAACTTATAGTCGCATCACATTGTGCTTCAAAAATATCTGAAATTTTCTTTCCTGAGAGATACGAAAATTTTTCGGGCATATTATTATCTAAATAAATATCGCAATTTTGTTTTTCTTGAAAGAAAGAGAAACACTTATCATCATTTCCATCAAGATATAATTGCAATTGACTATGTTGGTCTACAGATCCGCGAGCGGTTATAGGTGTGATGCCAACGTTATCTTTTCCTGAACTCTCTGCGTATAATTGGGCAAGCCATTCAGCAAAAGGCAATAACTTATCCGAATACATAAATGACACGTGATTATTAATTTTTTCTTTGAAATTGTGAAAAATAAAAGCAGATCCTTTTTTTACGTAATCTAAATCACTATGTAATATTTCTTTTGCACCTTCACGAATATTACTTGGATCAATTCCACACATAAGTGCAGGCAACATCCCGACAATTGAAAAAACAGAATAACGTCCGCCAATGGTTTTTGGATGATTAAGGCATAATAAGTTATTTTCTATAGCTATTTGTTTTAACGTAGATGATTTATCTTCTGTAATGACTATAATTTGTGAAGATATATTTTGATTTTTTAAATACTCGATAATTAACATCAGTTGAGTAATTGTTTCCAGGGTTTCTCCTGATTTAGAAATGCATAATATCCCAACTTTGCTGAGATTCTTTATATTCGAAAAAATACTTTTTAAACTGCAAGGATCCAGATTACTCATGAATTGGATATTTTTCGGCGGAATTTTCGAATTTATTTTCGCAATTTCATAAATACATTGAGCGCCAAGACTGGAACCTCCTGTTCCTAAGATCAAAAATTCATCTAGTTCTAACCATTTTTGCAATTTTGGATTTTGAAAACAAATTAAATCTTCTTCTTGATCGACTATGGTAAAACAATCTAACAATAATAAATCTTTTAAAAAACTAAAATCCAATTTCTCGTATGAAACTGAATTCGGATAAAGGATATTTTGAGTAAACATTGTTCTCCTTTGTTATTATTGATTATTATTTCCATCGGATTTTGCATTTTTTGTATTTCGAACAGGCATTATCGTAGCTATAACAGATGGATCATTGCGGAATATTCTTTTTGCCTGTGCATTTATTTTATTTAAATCATATTCGCGAGCAAATTTAGGATATCTAACCAAAAAATCGAAGTCGTACCCAGATCCGATTCTTCTGGAAAGCCTATCGACAACATCGAACATATCATGACCAACAAATTTACATGAATCTACAATTTTTTGAACGGCTATTTCCGCTTGTTGTTTTGTTATTCCATCGCAAGCTATATTTTTTATTTCAGTTAAAACGGCAGTAATAATATCAGAAGTTTTTTCTGAAGCAGGAACAGTAAATGTTATACATAAATCACCGTAATCATAATTCCATGATGAATAACTGATGGAAATAGACGCAACTCGCTTTTGTACATGAATAAGTTCTTTCTGCAAAATATCACTCATGGCATTTATAAAAATTTCGGTTGAGAGTGCATTATCTTTTTCTTGGCGATAATTTGGTATTCTCCAATATAATTCGACCATAGGAACGCTAATTTGATTGCTGTATCTTGTAAGAGCAATAGTAGATTCGTGATGTGACGGTTCTTGCATTCTTACGATTTCAGATGATGTTTTTTTTCCTCCGGAGAAGTACTTTTTTACCAACTCCATTGCGTTATTTTTCTTTAAATTACCTGAAATTATTATTGTAACTCTATTATTCGCATAATTTCGTTCTTTAAAACGTTTAATGTCGTCTTCAGAAATTTTTTTGAGACTATCGAAAGTTCCTTCAATATCGGATCCGTATTTTGAATGCCAATATAATGATCTCATGCTTTCTCTATGGATGATATTTTTATCTATTTGTGATTTGCTTAACAAACTTTGTTCTACATCTTGTTTTTGTGTGTTTATTTCTTCTTTTGAAACAGAAAAATCGGAATAAATCTGTCCGAAATTTTTCAAAATGCCGTCTAAATTATCTGTTTTTGCAAGAACATAATACATACTTTGATCATATCCGACATACGAATTTATTTCCGCTCCGTAATGTAAATTGTTTCCGTTATCGTTTAATTTTTTTGCGTATATTTTTGAAAGTAAGTTTGCAACTCCTTCTTTTTCGACTTCATCAGTACTTCCACAAGATACGCAGAACATAACAAGAAGCATATCAGATGAATTCGCATCTATAAAAATTACAGATACGCCATTGTCTAACTTTTCTTGATGGATATCGCGATATTCTTGCCCGAATGTTGGCTGAAAAAATGACAGAATTAATGAAAAAACGATAATAGCAAGATTCCTGAACATAGAAAAAACTCCTTCACACAACAGCACTACATACATATAAATACATACAATCGATAAATATAATAGAACTTTTTCAAAAGTTATTTTTTATTATTTCTAGCTCCTGAAAATAAAAAACTACAAACTGTAGCTTTCGATTTTCGCAAGAACTCTACTATATCTATATAATATAATCGATTATGCTACTTTAGACACGGCGGAACAATAAGTTTATTTGTTGAAACTATATCTTCTGTATCGATTTTTTCATTTTCAAAACCTCCACAGGCAGACAGAAAGAATAGTAAAAATAAACTGATATATCTCATGATTTATTCTCCTCTATATACGAAATAAAAAATAACGAAAAAACTCCGGATACAACTGCCATATCCGCGATATTAAAAGCCGGCCAATGATATTGATACAAGTGAAAATCTAAAAAATCTATGACAGCTCCGTATCGTATTCGATCGATAATATTCCCGATCGCTCCTGCTATAATAAATGCGGTTGGCAATCGATAATATGCTTCCTGTTTCTTCATAAAAATAACAATAGCGGTTATAACAAATAAAGCAAACGCTACTAAAATATTCGGTGAGACAATTCCACCAAACAAACCAAATGTTACACCTTTATTCTTTACAAGGACAAGGTTAAAGAACGAAGTAATGGTAATTGTTTCATTGAGGTAAAAAAGTACACACAACTTCGATAGTTGATCTGCAATTAAAACAAATATAAAAGCAAAAATGCTCAGCTTTTTCGAGCTAAGACATTTTGGCATCTCTCGCATATCTGTCCTTTCAAAGATGTAGATACTTTCCAGCATCTTTCGCATTTTTCTCCGTTCGCTAAGTTTACGACAACTCCTATATTTTTTAAATCATCGCTTATAAATGCGCTTTCCGGAATTGCTTTATTAAATATTTTAAATCCGGATGTTATCGCAACTTCAGCCCAAAAATCTTCATCGTTCGTAGACAGGATTTTTTCAGGATCATACAAATCAATGCTGGCTTGTAAACTTGATCCGATCTTTTTATCTTTTCTGGCTATTTCGAGTGCAGTAGTAACAGATCGGCGTACTTCTTTCACTTTATTTATTTTTTCAAAAATATCATGATTAATCCAATCTCTTTCTGTATCTATAAATGTTTGCAAATGAACACTGTCAGAATTGTTTTTGCAAAAGCTTAACCAGGCTTCCTCAGCCGTAAAAACCATGATAGGAGCTAAACGCCGTACAACATGTTGGAACAGAATATACATAACCATACGA
>CAJOEB010000039.1:0-477 GCA_905233775.1 uncultured Alphaproteobacteria bacterium
TTATCCGGATAAAAATTTACTTTCTCACGTCATTGGCGGAACAGATGTAGATAATATAGGAATTGCCGGTATCGAAAAAGTTTTCGATGATACTTTGAGAGAATCAACAAATCCTTTGGCATTATCTATGGACGTAAAAATTCAGTACGCTGTCCATGATGAACTTCAAAAAAGCATAGATGAGTTTCATGCTATCGGTGGAGCCGCTGTAGTAATGAATATTGCAACAGGTGAAATTATCTCGTTGGTATCACTTCCGGATTTTGATCCAAATAAAAAATCAGATCCAAAAGATAAAACACGTTTCAATATGGTGACATCATCAGCTATCGAACCAGGATCTTCCGCAAAAATTTTTAACACCGCAATGGCATTGGAAACTGGAAAAATTACGCCGTTTACACAATTTGATGCAAGATTTCCTTTAAAAATCGGACGCTTTACCATTCATGATTTCAAAGGAAAAGCAACATTTCT
>CAJOEB010000039.1:541-7704 GCA_905233775.1 uncultured Alphaproteobacteria bacterium
TTTTTCAAAAAAATCGGAATGTTAGACTCTGTTTCATGTGAACTTATCGAAACACAACGTCCTTTGTTCCCTCATCAATGGTCAGAAGCAAGCGCTATAACTATCGCTTTCGGGCATGGTATCGCTGTTAGCCCACTGCATCTTATTACAATTTTTTCCGGAATTATGAATGATGGAATTTTAAACGACCCGACGTTATTAAAACATGAAAACCGTACTCCGGGAAAACAAATTGTATCGCAAAAAACATCAAAATTGCTAAAAGCTCTCATCCGATTAAATGTCACTGAAGGAACAAACAAGTTTGCAGAAGTTAAAGGATATTGTGTTGGTGGAAAATCTGGAACAGCGGAAAAGCAAAAAGGCGGAAGATACTTAAAACATTCGAATTATTGTGGATTTATCGGAGCCTTTCCTATGACTTCACCAAAATATGCCGTATATGTAGTTTTGGATGAACCAAAAGCGAGTGCAAAAACGTACGGATACGCAACAGCCGGATGGAATGCTGCACCAACCGCCGGACGAATAATAAAAAGAATTGGACCGATGCTTAATGTAACGGTTCAAAATGATAGCGAACCGGATTGGCATGACGTTTTAAGAAAGGAAAGCGGAAAAATATGAAAAAATTAGGCGATATTCTTAGTAATGAAACATTATCTAAACACAATTCTTCGAACAACGAAAAATTTGCAAATGCTTTAGTATATGATGTTTGTGATGACTCAAGAAAAGTATCTGAAGGAAGTTTATTCGTAGCTATCGGAGGCAATTCAACTGACGGAAAAAAATATATAGAAGATGCTATTTCAAAGGGTGCAAAATATATCGTATTAGAAACTGATAACCATCAATATACAGAAAAATATAACGATGTTTTATTTATTCCTGTTGATAACGCCAGACATGAATTAGCGCATATTTCTTCTCGATTTTTTGAAAGTAATTTAGAAGATGTAATTGCTGTAACGGGTACAAATGGAAAAAGTTCTACTGTAGATATTATAAGACAGATCTGGGCAAGAAATAATCGTAAGGCAATAAGCGTCGGAACATTGGGTATCGTAGATAAAGATGGAATAAGGAAAAAACTATCCGGAACTTTAACTTCTCCTAATCCAATTGAACTGCATAAAATTTTGCATTCGTTTTCAAATTATTCATATGACTTAAATTCTTCATACGATAAAAACAATTCCGAAAAACTATCTGTCGCAATTGAAGCATCAAGTCATGGAATAGACCAGCATCGATTAGATTGCCTTCCATTTTCTGTTTGTGCTTTCACAAATTTCACTCAAGATCATCTGGATTATCATAAAACAATGGACAATTATTGGCATGCAAAAGAACGTTTATTTTCCGAGTTAGCGTCGAGCAACACAAAATTTGTAGTTAACGCAGATGATACTAAATCAGAAAAAATAGCAGAGATCGCACGAGCACGCAGTATTCGTTGTATTGAATACGGATATGAAGCAAAAGATATAAAGATTATTGACGTAATCGCCAAACAAAGTCATCAAAAAATTCATGCATCATTTTTCGGAAAAGACATTTCATTTGCTTTACCTTTATTTGGTAAATTTCAAGTTTTTAATTCACTATGCGCAGCAGCCAGTTGTTACTTAAGCGGCATACAATTGGAAAAAATTATCGATGCATTAGAACATCTTAATCCAATCAATGGAAGATTGGAGCAAGTAGCATTAATTAATAATGAAAAAAGGATATATGTCGATTATGCGCATACTCCAGATGCTTTAAAAAACGCGATTTTGTCTCTTCGCGAGCACAATCCAAAACGAATAATAACTGTTTTCGGATGTGGTGGAGAACGAGATCATCAAAAACGTCCGATAATGGGAAAAGTTGCTCAAAAATTTTCCGATATTGTTATAGTTACAGATGATAATCCGCGCGGAGAAAATCCCGAAGAAATACGAAAAATGATTATTGAAGGATGTCCGAATGGAATTGAAGTAGATAAGAGACAAAATGCAATTGAATATGCAATTGATATGCTGCAAGATGGAGATTCATTATTGATCGCAGGAAAAGGTCATGAAGATTATCAGCAAATCGGAAAGGAATTTTTTCATTTCAGCGATAAAGAAGTTATTTTAAATAAAGTATCTAAGGTATCGAAATGAGTAATATTTTTTCAAAAGAAGAATTATCAAAAATTTTTTCGCAAAATATATCTAGCGATGTTTTTGGCATATGTATAAATTCAAAAGAAATACAAAATGGTGATTTATTCGTAGCGTTAAAAGGTGAGAAAACTGACGGCCATAAATTCGTAAAAAATGCGATTGACCAAGGAGCCGCACTTGCGTTAGTAGAAGAAAAAATTGATTTGATATCGGAAGATAAATTAATTTTCGTTCCATCTACATATGAAGCTTTACTGAAACTCGCAAAATATAATTTATCCCAAGCAAAGAATACAAAATATATAGCGGTTACAGGAAGTGTAGGAAAAACAACTACAAAAAATATGATATTTCATATACTCAATGAAGTTATAAAAGACAATAAGATTTATGTATCCAAAAAGAATTACAATAGCCAGATAGGACTACCGATTTGCGCGGCAATAATGCCAAGAGACACAAAAATTGCTGTTTTTGAAATGGCTATGAGTTCTGCAGGAGATATAAAAAAATTATTGGAAATAGTAAATCCGACTGTATCGATAATAACAACTATCGGAGAAAATCATCTCGAATTCTTTGAATCTCCGTTTGATATTGCAAAAGCAAAATCAGAAATTTTTGAAAAAGGTTCAGAAATCGCGATTATTCCAAATGATTCTCCTTATGCAGAATATTTAAAAGATAAAGCGAAAAAATGCGGAGTAAAAACAATAATTTCTTTTGGTGAAGAAAAGAAAGCAGATGTTCGTATTTTATCTTGTAAATTCAATAACGATTTCTTGATAATAAAAACGGATTTCTTCGGAACAGTAATTGAATACAAACTAAATTGCAGCAACATATCTTTTGCACAAAATAGTGCTGCAGCAATAAGCGGCGCACATTTTATTTCCGGCATTGATTTAAAAATATTAGCAAATGCGATTTCTTCTTTTCCGACGACTTCAAAACGTAATGAAGTTATTCACATAAAAGATAAAAATATAACAATAATAGACGACTCTTACAATGCCGCACCTACATCTATGCGAGCGGCTTTGCGTTCTATCGGATTACGAAAAAGCGAAGGAAGAAAAATCGCAGTAATGGGAGACATGCTTGAACTTGGCAGAAATGCTGTTCATTTGCATGAGAATTTATCCGCTACAATAGATAAATACGGAATTGATTTAGTTTTCGCTTGCGGAGAATTATCAAAACGCCTTTTCAATAATCTTCAAGAACAAAAAAGAGGAGATTGGAAGGAAAATTCTCATGAACTTGCAGAAAGTGTCATTAAAGAAATAAAAAACGGTGATTCCGTTCTGGTAAAAGGTTCACATTCTATGAATATGGATTATATTGTTGATGTTTTAAAAAATAATTTTGCTTAATTACAGCTGAATAATACAATGTTTTATAATTTTATCTTACCAAATTTAAGTGCAATATCCGGAATGAATTTGTTTCGGTATATCACATTTCGAACGTTTTGTGCATTATTGACTTCGCTAATAATGGCATTCATTTTATATCCGAAATTTATACGCAAATTTCATTACACTCAGCCTATTAGAGACGATGGTCCGCAATCTCATTTAGTCACTAAGCAAGGAACACCAACAATGGGCGGCGCAATAATTATCGCCAGTACAATATTGTCTGCTTTGTTCTGGGGAGATATGACTAACGGATATCTGATTGCAATAATTACGTTGACATTTTCTTATTCTATTATTGGATTCTTCGATGATTATGCGAAAATAAAACGAAAAAGTTCTGCGGGAATATCCGGAAAAAGAAAAATGTTTTTCCAAATTTTATTCGCACTTATTTTTTCTTACTTTGTTGAACTTTTGCGTGCACCATCAATTGCCGGATGCTTAGCTTTTCCATTTGTAAAACATTTCGTTATAAACAATCTACCTTTTCTTTTGATATTTACAACATTTGTTATAGTCGGAAGTTCAAATGCCGTAAATTTAACAGATGGATTAGATGGACTTGCGACATTTCCGACCATGCTTGTTGCTTTGTGTTTTGGAATAATTTCGTATTTTGCCGGCCATATTGTTTTTGCAAATTATTTAAATATTCCATATGTAGCAGGAGCCGGAGAAATAAGCATTTTTTGCGGAGCAATGATAGGCGCATGCCTCGGTTTTTTGTGGTATAACGCTCCTCCTGCAGCAATATTTATGGGTGATACAGGATCTTTAGCTCTCGGCGGTGCACTTGGTGGAATTAGTGTCATAGCGAAACACGAATTTGTATTGGCAATCATAGGTGGACTGTTCGTTATAGAAGCGATATCTGTAATGCTGCAAGTGTTCTATTTTAAAACGACGGGAAAACGTATTTTCCTTATGGCTCCTATTCACCATCATTTCGAACGTAAAGGATGGAACGAAACAACAGTTGTTATTCGCTTTTGGATTATATCATTTGTATTTGCATTAATCGGATTAGCAACACTAAAGATAAGATAAAAAGGTAAAATATATAAGGTAAAAAAAGATAAATAATATCAGATGATCGTATTAAATTGTTTAAAAAATAAATGTATTGGTGTTTTAGGATTTGGTCAAACCGGACGAGCAATAGTTGATTCGTTAATTTCGGGTGGTGCTAAAGTATTCTTGCATGATGATATAGGAATAAAAAACGCTGATTATATGCAATATTCTGCAAACTTATCTGATGAAAATATCGTAAGGTCTCTTGATGCTATCGCAATAAGTCCCGGTATTCATCTTTTTTGGCCTACTCCGCATGCAACAGTTTCCATCGCGCGAAAATACGGTATTGAATTAATAGGTGATCTGGATTTATTCCAAAGACAAAATACAGAAAAAATCATCGCAATTACAGGAACTAATGGAAAATCTACCACAACGGCATTAATCGAGCACATTTTAAAAAATTCCGGAAAAAATTCTACAATCGGAGGTAATTTCGGATCGCCTATTTTATCATTAGATAACGGTCATGATTTTTATGTATTGGAATTATCGTCATATCAGTTGGAACACGCAAATATTTTAGGATTAGATACATCCATTTTGCTTAACATCACTCCTGACCATCTTACAAGGCACGGTGGAATGGAAGGTTATATCTCAGCAAAGCAAAAAATCTTTGTTAATTCAAAAAATTCGATTATTGGAGTAGACGACGATCACTGCATAAAAATTTATCATTTTCTGAAAGATATAACTCAAGAAAATATAATCCCTATTTCAGGAAAATTGGTTCCAGATAATGGAATTGGTTGGAAAAATGATTATTTAATTGATAATCGTTTCGGTACAAATGAAATTGTCTGCGAAAAACATCCGAATTTAGATGGAAATCATAATCGCCAAAATATTGCAGCGTCATATGCCGCATGTATTTTAAACGGTGTACAAAAATCGGATTTCAAAAAGCATTTATTATCATTCTCATGTCTGGAACATCGTCAAGAATTTGTCGCCAATATCGATGGTATACCATACATCAACGATAGCAAAGCAACAAATGCAGATTCAGTAGAACAAGCATTAATACGTTTCGACAATATATTTTGGATTCTCGGTGGACGTCCAAAAGAAGGCGGAATTTTTTCTCTTCAAAAATATTTTCACAAAATAAAACACGCATTTTTGATTGGAGAAGCAGCTGAAGATTGGTATACACTTTTAAAAAGCCACAATGTAAAAGCTGAAATAACCGAAACTTTGGAAAATGCCGTCAATCACGCTCACGCAAAAGCAAAAAATGAAAAACCAAACGTCGTTTTACTTTCTCCGGCTTGCGCGAGTTTCGATCAATTTAAAAGTTTTGAAGAACGTGGTGAAAAATTTAAGGAATTCGTTAGGAAATTAAGGTAATGATAAGTTTTTCAAGAACAGATGAAAGCTTTGTCAGTAATTGGTGGTGGACTGTCGACCGCGTATTGTTATTTTCGTTTCTCGGATTGATTTCCATAGGCATATTAATGGCAGCCGCAGCAACTCCAATGGTAGCAAATCGTATAGGACTGGAAGAATTTTATTTTTTAAAACGTCATTTAATTTATATCGCCCCTTCCCTACTAACGATATTTTGTGTATCAACCATGGAAGCAGAACAATTAAAAAAATTTTCAACAATACTATTCGTAGTCGCAATATTCCTGACTTTGCTTACACTCTTTTTCGGAACTGAAATAAAAGGTGCAAAGAGGTGGATTTCAATTTTCGGATTTTCTACACAACCATCAGAATTCGCAAAACCAGCTCTGGCGGTAATAACCGCATGGATGTTATCAGAGCAACAAAAATATCCGAAATTTCGCGGAAAATTCATTTCGACAATATTATATATTACATTCGTTTTTCTGCTTGTTCTGCAACCGGATGTCGGAATGATATTACTTACAACTGCAGTTTGGCTTGGTCAACTTTTTGTCAATGGATTTCCGATAATTTACGCAATCGGATTAGGCATAAGCGGACTTGGGGCTTTAGTTCTCGCATATTTTTTTTTACCACATGTAACAGTACGTATAGATAAATTTCTAAATCCAACTGTCGGAGATCATTATCAAATTGATCGTTCTTTAGAAGCGTTTGCTAACGGCGGATTATTTGGTGTAGGTCCCGGAGAAGGAATAATTAAAAAGCATTTACCCGATGCTCATGCGGATTTTGTATTTGCTGTCCTTGGAGAAGAATTCGGATTTTTTATATGCGTTTTTGTTGTTATTCTTATCGCATTTATCGTTGTATATGGCATGTTAAGAGCACTAAAAGAAAGTGATTTATTTACGATACTCGCTTCTGTAGGATTACTTGCACAACTAGGGCTTCAAGCATTTGTAAATATCGCATCGGCTTTGTTGCTTATCCCTACAAAAGGCATGACTCTACCATTCATAAGTTACGGCGGGTCATCAATGATTGCCGCCAGTATAACAGCAGGTATGATTCTCGCTTTAGTAAAAAAGAAAATGATCAACTATGAAGAACATGAATAAGAAGAGCACGAATAAAAAATAAT
>CAJOEB010000040.1 GCA_905233775.1 uncultured Alphaproteobacteria bacterium
TCAGTGTTAACGCTCAAAGTGCCGCCATGTTGCTCTATGAGTGATTTTACGAGTAACATACTTGCTGCTTTTGACGCTAATATTTTTCTGATATGTGCTTTAATAGGTGAGCTGAATTGTTTTCGTTTTAATCCGACTTTATATGCGTTAGTGTTTCGCTCTATTCGTTCATCTTTTACGATTATTTTCAGATTTTCTTCGTTTTCCACTACTGTACGAACTTCTATTCTTCCATCTACCGGACTTGCCTGAATAGCGTTTATTAATACATTGAATAAAAACTGCTTTATACGTTTTCTATCACCGTTCATACTCAAAGTAGGATTTTCATAATGCGTTTCTATTGTTACATTTTTGTCATGTGCTCTTTTTTCAACAATTGAGACGACTTCATTTATTGCGTCTTTTACAACAAACGTTGATAATTCAAGTTCAGATGGTCCAACATCTATAAGAACCATTTCAAGCAAACTGTTTATCAATTGATACAGCTGATTTGATGAATCTAAGATATATTTGCAGTATTCTTTTTGTTTCTGGTTTAAGGTTCCATAGTATTCACGTGCTAATAACTCCGTAAATCCGATTAAACAACTTATAGGCTCTTTTAATTCCGTAGATATTCCTGACACAAATTCATAGCGCATCTTATGTGCTTCTTTAAGGGCGAGATTTTTCTCCATAATCGCTTTTTCAACAACGCATGTGTCGGTTATATCAATGAAACTCAGCATATGTGCACCATCAGGCAGCGGAATATATGAAAACAGAACAACAGAATTGTCTTTTCTCATTAAGCGTCCTGTTTTCGGTGTTCTGTCTGTTAGACTGCTGATTGCGTTTTCCTTAAATTCCTTCCAGTTGTCATCATAATCAATTTTATCTTTGATATAGTCTAACATTTCAGAAATATGCATTCCTTTTATTTCGTCGGTGTTTTTATCTTCTATATCCCAGATTTTTAACACTGAGCTGTTTAATATTTTTATACGATTATTACTGCCGTAAACAAGAATTCCCTCATGTAGATGATCAATCGTTTCTTTCTGAACAGCAAGCAAAGTGTTATTTTTTCGTTGTAATGCTAATGAATCGGTTACATCTTCGAATACGAACATTAATCCGCCAAGAGGATACGGAGCTGTAAGTCTGCGAAGCGTTTTCCCGCTTGGAAGATGCATAAGTTCTTGCACAGGAGCCGTTATAGAGGTGAACATTGCAACTTCTGCTTTTTTGAACGCTTGAAAATCCGCATGTTCGGCCATTTGGCGATTATTTCGGCATTCATCAAGAACTTCTGAGTAGGTAGGTTTTGCATGAAGCCAAACGGACTCTAGTTTCATTAGTTTTTGATAAGCACTGTTAAAGAAAACCAGTCTGGTATTCTCGCCAAATATTGCTATAGCGGTCGAAAGGTTATCTAAAACATCGTAATTTGCTTTGATAACTCTATCTAAATTTTCCGAAAGATTTTCTTCTTCTGTTATGTCTTGAGCAAATCCGACAAATGTTCCGTTGGTTGCGTGTTTCTCATTTATCAGAAGTCTTTTTCGTGTTCCATTTATAATTGTAGATTGCGCAATACATTGATCTCGATTGCATTTCTTTGCATTTTCCGCAAGTGAATGTCCTTGACCGAACAAATTTCCCGGGACAAGAGGAGTATTGCTTTGTATGATTTGTTCTTTTGCAAGATTAACTGATTCTGCGTATTTTTTATTGCAGTATGATATTTTTAGATCTGAATTTCTTGCCCAAACAGGTATTGGCAGTTCATCAAGAATATTGTTTACTTTTGCAAGTATTTCTTCGGATTCAAATAATTTTTTCTCTAGTGAAGATACAAGAACCGACGTATTTGTTATATCAGGACACCAAAGTACTATAGTTTCAACATTTGACACAACAATTCTTGATCCGCATATTCTTATTTTTGCATCCGATATACGAGGTTTTACAATTATATTGAATGGTGTTCCTGATTTTTTCAATTTATTAAGCTGAAATGTCAATTCTCTTGCGTCTTCATCGTTAATTGCGGCGATGATATCAGATATAAGTATGTTCGGAGCTGATTTTATACCGAATTCTTCTCTGAATTTCCTTGAAGATCCGACGTATTCATTATATGTATTCCAAGCAATCCAGCCATCATTTGCGGAAGTTAGAACTGCTTGATAATGGCATAGGAAATCTCTGTATTTTATGAGTTCGTAACGAGCGTTATAGACACAGTGCATTAAAGTAACTGAGGCTATCATGAAGCAGAAAATCGGCAATAAACTAGAGGCTGAGAAGATTAAGCTAATAATCCCGAGTACGATGAGAAATAAACTAAGCAAATCTGCTTTAGACCATGTCTTCATACCACTTAACACTCAAACTACAAAAACTAACCTTTCTAAACCCTAATAATTCACAAAAGTTGAGCTTAAATTAGGTCCTTAAGAAAGACGATATATTATTTTTAAGAAAAAAACAAATAAAATTTTAAATAAAAATGAGATATTAACGAAAAATTAACTATTTTTTGCTATATATTATATATTGTATATGATTTTTTATTTTTTTCATTTGTTGTTCAATATGAAAAGATATTGAACAGGATCAGTTGGTATTATCTGTTTCTATTTATAAGAGTGATTATTGTTATAAGAGTAATTATTCTGACTTTGTACTGGTTTTTTGTACGTTATACCTTAATTTGTTATCTTAATTTCTCGTTTCTAATGTATTCATTAACAACAATATAAAAGGGGAGACTACTATGAAAAAAACATTATTAATTTGTGCTTCATTATTGTTATTGTCTGAAAATGCATATTCATCATCACCATTGTCATTAAATTTGCAAGATTCTGCGAGTTCTTCCAATGAAACTCTTGTAACAGAAATGACGAGATATCAAATAACTCGTAATCCTACATATGAATTAACACATTTAGATCAGAGACAAGTTTCAAAGAAATCGGGAATTGTCGTTACTCCGCAAAATGTAGCTTCGGTTACACAAACATTTTTGGATGCATTAGGTGAAGCACTTGAGGAGACAGGTACGGCCACGGGAACAAGGTTAAATAGCGCAATTGATGCATTTGCCGCAACACTGCAAGATCAGAAAGAAATAATCGGAAGTACAGCAAAGGATGTATTAGAGATTTTTGAAACAAAAGCGATGCAAATATTCCCTTCGGAGTCTTTTGCTTTATCTCTTGGTGAAAAAATAAGAGATACAAAGTTTATTACAGGCGTTGACGGACACTTAGAAGCTGTTAGAAGAACGCCAAAAGAGACGTGTTGCGGAATTTTATTTAGTATTTTGAAGATATTTGGACGTGGTGCTTATGATTATTTGCAAAGACAGTCAGGAAGTTCCAATTCGACAACTTATCCTCAAATGTATCCTTATATTGTGTCTAATCCTGCAATGACATATCAGCCAGGAATATATCAAATGACAACTGCTCCTATATCTGGTCTTGTTTCTCGTCCACCTACTCCTGTAGTATCTTCGTCATCAGTGTCTACATCTGCGATACCGGAGAATCACATGACAAACAGCCATACTTCAGAGTAATTAGATATTAGATAGGGTAATTAGAGCTCTTGTGAAAACGAAAAAATAATGTTGAAAGAAATTAATTGATTTTTAATCTCAAAGAAATCTAATTCCAGGCTCAAAAAAAATCAAAAAAAATTACTTTCGCAAGAGTTTTTGTTTTAATAATTTGTTGTTAGTAATAAGAGCATAAATTTTTTCTGGTTTGCTTGCTGCATATTAAGGCTGCCTGTTAAGCTAAGCATCTATGTTTTTGGAATTTATTTATATTTTTTATACTTATATCTTATAGCTTGTGGCAGAACTGATTTTTTGCTATCTTTCATTAAGTATATATAGCTTTTTTCATTCCTTTCTAAATCATTGCTGGAGACTAAAAAATTCCGGCAATGATTTTACTGTACCCTGAAAACCACCAACTAAGCTGTGGCTGGCTTTTTTGGCTCGTTTGTTATTTCTCAACGAAATCTGATACAGCTTAGCAACGCATATTATAGCAACGCAATCCAAACGTGATCATTAAAAACAATCCAGATATGATCGTTTAAAATAATCCGGTTATTTTTCCGTTGATATCAATATCCATTTTTTCAGCTGCAGGATGTTTTGGTAATCCAGGCATTGTCATTATACTACCAGCTAAAGCAACTATAAAACCGGCTCCTGCAGATAGCCGCAATTCTCTGATCATAATTTTGAAATTCGTTGGTCGTCCGATTTTTGATGCATCATCCGACAATGAATATTGTGTTTTAGCCATACAAATGGGCATTTTATCCATATTTAATTTCTCGATTTCCTTTAGTTGCTTTTTTGCGATATCTGAAAAATCAACTCCGGATGCTCCGTAAATATTTTCAGCTATAGTTTTGATCTTATTCTCTATTGAGTTGTTTGTGTCATATAAAAACTTACGATTTTCTGGTGATTTTGATGATTTTGTCTTATTCAAAATTTCTTCGACTTTTTTCGCCAGTTCAACTCCGCCTTTACCTCCATCGCTATAAACACTGCTAAGTGCGATCGGTACACAAAGCATATCACATTGCTGTACAACATAATCAAATTCTTCTTTTGTATCAGTTGGAAAATGATTTATTGCTACAACAATCGGTATTTCATATCGTCGCATATTGGAAATATGAGTTTGCAGATTTTCAAAACCACGTTTTACTGCTTCTAAATTTGGAGTTAATAAATCATCTTTTGCGACACCTCCATGCATTTTAAGCGCACGAATTGTCGCTACTATTACTGCGGCATCCGGATAAATATCCGCAAATCGGCATTTTATATCCAAGAATTTTTCAGCTCCGAGATCTGCGCCGAAACCTGCTTCCGTAATAACATAATCTGCCAATTTTAGTGCGTGTTTTGTCGCTATTACGCTGTTGCATCCATGAGCGATATTTGCGAACGGACCGCCATGTATCAGAGCGGGAGTTCCTTCTAATGTTTGTACGAGATTAGGTTTGATCGCATCTTTGAATAACAGTGTTAGCGCACCTGTTGCTTTAAGTTGTTCAGCTTTTACAGGCTTTCCATCGTATGTATATCCGATAATGATATTTCCGAGACGTTTTTTGAGATCATCTAAATTGTCTGACAAACATAAAATAGCCATCATTTCTGATGCAACCGTAATATCAAATCCGCTTTCTCGCGGAACGCCGTTAGCTCTACCGCCCAAACCGATTACGATATCTCTTAATGCACGATCGTTCATATCAAGGACACGCTTCCAGGTTATTCTTCTTGGATCGATGTTTAGATCGTTTCCTTGCTGAATATGATTATCTACGAGTGCGGCAAGTAAATTATGAGCTGATGTAATTGCATGAAAATCGCCGGTAAAATGCAGATTAATGTCTTCCATTGGAGCAACCTGAGCGTAACCACCACCAGCCGCGCCTCCTTTTATTCCGAAACAAGGACCGAGAGATGGTTCTCGCAGTGCCAGTATTGATTTTTTCCCGATATGCCTGAATGCGTCAGCTAAGCCGATACTCGTTGTTGTTTTACCTTCACCTGCAGGTGTAGGATTGATCGCTGTAACGAGAATTAGTTTCGCATTTTTGTTATTTTTAATACAATCCCAAACGTGCCTTGCGATTTTTGCTTTGTATTTTCCGTATAATTCGATGTCGTCATCTGTCAAATTCAGCTGCTCTGCGATTTTCGCGATTGGTTGCAACTCGCATTCTTGAGCTATTTCTACGCTGGTTTTCATTTGTTTTGTATGCTCCTTTTATTTATACGTTATATGCTGCGTCTATTAGAAACTTATTGTAAAAGGTTATTTTATTTTAGAAGGTTATTAATGAAATGTACATTTGTAAAATACCTTAATACAGAGATATATGAACAATTTTAAAAATATTTATGATTTCGCTTGACATTTCTGTTTTGTTGTACTACTATAATAGTACAATAGAACACAAGATAGGAAAGAGTAAGAAATATATCTCTTGCAAAAGTAAAAAATGGTATTTTGAATTGTCTGACTTTCAGAAACTAAAAAAATCTTTATTCGAAAGTTACTTTTACAGAAGATCTAATGAAAGGAGTGTATTATGGATAATGATGACCATCATCATGTAGAGTTGTTTGAGGCGTTGGTTGCTCTCGAAACAGCTGAAGATGCGCGAAATTTCTTGGCGGATCTTTGTACTCCCGTAGAAATAAAAGCTTTTGTAGAAAGATGGAATGTATGCCAGTTGCTTGATAAAAAACAGTTTTCTTACAGAGAAATAAGCAAAATGACAGGGGCAAGTTTAACGACAATTGGCAGGGTTGCTCGCTTTCTGAACGAAGAAAATAACGGAGGTTACAGAAAAATGCTGAGGAAATTCGATCGTTAGTTTATAGAAAAGCAAAATTTATAGAAAAGCAAATAATTAACTAACTAATTAACATTTAGGTAAGAAAAATGAAGAAAATAATTATTTGTGCGGCAGTTGTTCTGTCGTGCATGGCGACTTTTAAACTTTTTCCAGGAAAAAACAACGCTGGGAAAGTAACAACAAAAAGAATAACAAAAATTTGTGTATGTAAAGTTATTGAACATGAGGCATTGAACTCAGTTGTTTCAGGAATGTCTGAGTATCTTAAAAGCAACTCAGGTAATAGAAATTACTCAATATCAGTTGAGACTTGCCAGGGAAATATGGCACTTGCATCTCAAATTATTGCAAAATTTGCGAGTTCCGGAGCTAATATTGTAGTTACTGTTGGTACTATCCCTTCTCAGGCGGCTTATAAATTTGCGAAGGCGGGAAAGATTAAGGTTGTTTTCAGTTCTGTAACAAATCCTGATGATATTTCACCGAATATAAAGAATTCGAACATTACAGGAGTATCGAATTTTGTCGCAATAGAACCGCAGTTGGAGTTATTTCGTCGAATTCAGCCGAATTTGAAAAATCTTGGTGTTATCTATAACACCGGAGAAGCGAATTCAGCTTATATTGTCGAACGTTTGAGAGGGATTTGCTCAAAGATGGGGCTAAATCTTGTTGAACAAGGTATGTCAAAGATTGCAGAACTTCCGCAAGTTACGGAAAAAATCG
>CAJOEB010000041.1 GCA_905233775.1 uncultured Alphaproteobacteria bacterium
ATTATCAAGAACTATAAATATTCAAAAATTACTTTTGCAAGATATCTAATAAATAGAGAATACAGGAGAGAATCCGAATGCGTGTAGGTGCAAAAATCCAATCGGTAATAATGATGCTTGATATTTTTTTTGAGTCAGCAACTCCGTTTGATATTGTTATGGCGAAATTTTTTAAAAATAACAAATGGATAGGAGGACATGATCGACGAGAAATCGCGGAATTTTCTTATGCTATTTTCAGAAATTACGAAAGAATAAAATTTCTAACATCAAAAATAACGGAACATTTTGGTCGATTTTTTGTTTTAGCTTATTTAAAAAAAATAGAGAAATATTCAAACGAAAAAATCAGAGAAATTTTTTCAGGAAAAGAATTTGAACCGAAAAAACTTACTGATTTCGAACATACATTTATCGAAAAAATAGAAAAAATATATAATTTTCCTGAGAATACTATTCTCAATTATCCGCTATGGATGGATCAATATTTTAGAAGAGCATTCAAAAAAAATTTCGAAGATGAAATGCGTTCTCTTAATGAAAAAGCTTTTGTTGATCTCAGAATAAATACTCTAAAATCGAACAGAAGCGAAGTCGAAAAACTTCTGGCAGATTCAAATTTTGAAATCGAAAAAACAAAACTATCTGCAAATGGTATTCGGATTTTAAACGGAAGAATAAGTCGTAATCATCCGATAATCAAAGACGGTCTAGCGGAAATTCAAGATGAAGGATCACAGTTAGTCGCAGAAGTTTGTAATTGTTGTTGTAATACATCTTCAAAAAATACCGTCATTGATTTTTGCGCGGGAGCTGGAGGAAAAACTCTTGCAATTGCCGCTTCAATGAATAACAAAGGACGTATCTTCGCATTAGATAAGTATGTTGAAAGATTAGAAAATGCGAAAATTCGTTTTCGGCGAGCAAATGTAAATAATGTAACATGCCAAGAGATTTCCGGAAAATGGATTAAACGCCATAAAGAATGTGCTGATATTGTACTTGTTGATGCTCCGTGTTCCGGTACGGGAACTTGGCGACGCAATCCGGATATGCGAGCGAAATTTCAAAAAAAAGATTTGGAAGAATTATTAACAGTACAAGCGAATATTTTAACAACAGCATCTTCTTTGATAAAAAAAGGCGGGCGTTTAATATACTCAACCTGTTCGGTATTTTTTGAAGAAAATGAAGATCAGATTGAGCGTTTTTTATCAGCTTTTCCAAATTTTAAAATCGAGAAAATTCATCTTAATGATCTCGAAAATGTTTTCAACGGGAATTATTTAAGATTATCTCCGTTTCGTAATGGAACAGACGGATTTTTTGCAGCAAGTTTAGAACGAATTGAATAACTATGAAAAATAAAAGCGAAAAAACTACTGATGATACTATCTTAAACGGAAGGATATTTTTGCGTCAACCGAAGGAAGGATATAGAGTTGCGATAGATCCGATAATTTTAGCTTCGTTTGTGTATCCAAAAGATAATCAAAAAATTCTTGATGTCGGATGTGGTGTAGGTGCAATATCTTTAATTTTGAAATATCGAAATAATTCCTTGAAAATTACGTCTATAGATATAGATGAAATAATGTATGAACTTTGTCGGTATAATTCACATAAAAACTCGCTTGAGTTGGATGTAAGAAATACTGATTTAAAAAATATGTCGAACAAAGAACTTTATGATCATGTTGTTACAAATCCGCCTTTTTTTATAGCACAATCATCTCACATTTCTGAGAAAAAACGCCTGGCCAATTTTGAGACATTAGAGTTATCAAAATGGATTTCGTGTTGTCTTGCTAAATTAAAAAACAAAGGAAAATTTTCGATAATACATAGTGCGTCCAGAATTGACGATATACTTTGCGCTTTACATGGGAAAGCAGGAGATATTACAATAACGCCAATATTTCCAAAGCCAAATGAACATGCAATACGCATAGTTATCCAATGTATAAAAGGCAATAAAAGCGAACCGAAAATTACCAACGGATTGATCATACATAACGGAAACGGACAATTCTCTAAAGATATGCAACAAATTTTAGATGGAAAAATATATAGCGAATTATAAATATGTTAATCAATCTGCGCTTTGTGCAATAACAACTCTATCAATACCATTTAAATCTTTTTCTGAAACTATATTTTTAAAATTGTTTTTTTTAAGAAGATTTTTTACATCATTCGCTTGGTTATATCCGACTTCTAAAAAAATATACTTATTTTTATTTTGTGCATTGGATTTTTGTAAAATTTCCTTTGCTACTATTGTTATTTCTCTGTATTTTTCTAAGCCGTCTATACCTCCATCTAACGCAATTTTCGGATCATATTTTCTGACATTTTCATCGAGAGATTTAATCTCATCTGTACAAATATAAGGTGGATTACTGACGATGACATCTATATTCATGTCTATATTCATATCCATTACTTTTCTATCCGCGTTTGTAATATTATTATCGGCGTTCAAAATTTCATTCCATCCGATATTTATAAATGTCGCGCGATCCATTTCTAACTTTTCTTTGTTTTTTTTCGCAATCGCAATTGCTTTTTTACTTATGTCTATTCCAATTCCCATCGCATTTTTAAATTCAGATAATAAACTGAGTAATATACAGCCACTTCCCGTTCCGATATCAAGAAAATGCAATGGTAATTCCATGTTATCAGCAAAACGAGCCAATACTGACTCTATTATCAATTCTGTTTCAGGACGTGGATCAAGTACATTTTCATCCACAAAAAATTCATGTTTCCAGAAACCTTTTTTTCCGATAATTTTTGAAATAGGTTCGCCTTGGTTCAGTCTTGCAAACATATTTGAAAATTTTTGCAACTCAATTGTATCCAAAAAAACATTTTTTGAAGAAAATACTACATTTTCATATGAAATATTTTTTATATCAGCAATAATTTTTCTGGCATTTTTTAAATTCTTTAGATCAATAACTGTTAGCAATTCAAACGCGCTTTTCATTGTAATTTTTTTTTCACCGTAATTTTTGTACTGATCTATTGCATAAAATTATTCTTGGAAATTTGCAATCTGATCTTCTTGATCTGCGGCAATCAATGCTTTTATGACTTCATCTAAGCCAGCTCCTTCCATAATTTGCGGAAGTTTATACAGCGTCAAGTTTATTCGATGATCAGAAACACGTCCTTGAGGATAATTATATGTACGAATACGTTCGGATCTTTCTCCGGTTCCTACTTGCAAACGCCTATTTTCGGATCTTTCAGATTGCAGTTTCTGGCATTCCAAATCATACAAACGAGCTCGTAATATTTTCATAGCTTTTATGCGGTTCATATGCTGCGATCTTTCATCCTGTTGTACAACGACAATCCCTGTTGGAATATGGGTTATCCTTACGGCGCTTTCTGTCTTATTTATATGTTGTCCGCCGGCGCCCGACGCCCTCATAACATCAATTTTTAAATCCGTATCATCAATTTTTAAATCAACTTCTTCAGCTTCAGGCAAAACAGCTACAGTAGCAGTTGATGTATGTACACGTCCACTTGATTCTGTTACCGGTACGCGTTGTACTCTATGTACCCCGGATTCGAACTTCAGATATGAAAAAACTCCCTTTCCGGAGATACTTGCCGAAGCTTCCTTAATACTTCCTATGCCCGATTCGTGAGTATATAAAAGCTCAAATTTCCATCCCTTATAATCCGCATACTTTTGGTACATTCGAAAGAGATCGGCAGCAAAAAGTCCTGCTTCATCACCCCCTGTTCCTGCTCTAACTTCGATAATTGCGTTTTTTTCATCATTTACATCTTTTGGCAGTAGCAAAATTTTTATTTCTTTTTCTAAATCCGGAATAGATGTTCTTAATGTTTTTATTTCTTCTGATGCCAGTTCTTTCATCTCATTATCTGAAACAGGATCATTTATAATTTGTTCCAAATCTGTTATTTCCTGAACAGATTTTTTATATTTCTTACTGACATTAACAATATCTTCTAAATCTGAAAATTCCTTCGAAATTTTTGCAAAATTCTCGGCATTTCCAACGTTTTTTAACATTTCTTCTTTTAAAAAATCATAACGTTCAAGAACTTTATTCAACGTTGTTTCTAAAGACACTGTATAGCTCCTATAAAAAATACGATTAATTTTAATATAAAATCAAAATCGATTACATAGCTTCACTGAATTAAAAAGTTATAAAAAATTTATAATTTTCGAAAAAATTATTCCTTTTGATTTACTCTACCACAAGTAGTTATACATATTTCCGCTGTTGGGACTAGTATTGGTTGTTATAAAATGCTATAATAGACAATATAAGGTAATAAGGAAGGAGGGTAAAAACATGAAAATGTATAAATCAATCGTAAAAATCAGCTTAGTAATTCTCGGGCTTTACAGTGTTCCGATTTTTGCTGACGATGTAAACAATAATACGCCTAAAAATGAGGCAACTGTATCATATATATACTCTGATTGTGAGCTAAAATCCAAAATTGATGATGAGTTAACTGCTCTTGGCGGTGATCTGGTCAATCGGATAGAACTTGCTGTACAGGATGCTCGCATTATCGCAATAGGTTATGTTTGTAATCAGGGTCAACATGATGCTGCAATCGATGCTATCAAACGTGTCGGAGGGTATAGAGAACTCATCGACAGAATTGAAATTAGCAACAAGCCTGATACTCCGATAAGAGACGCGGTTACTACTGGAAAGATGAAAATTTTCTTAGCAACCGAAGACGGTGATTATGCTGTAACAACAGTAAATAGAGTGATCTATATAATCGGTTCGGCAAAATCAGAACAAGATGAGAGGAAGATTATTGATTATGCAAAATCTTTGTCAAATGTAAATAAAGTAGTTTCGTATATCAAAATCTACCGTTAATTGTTTTTGTTAAAAAAGTCGGGCGGTTTTTTCTGCTCGACTTTAAGTTGTATTGATTTTTTTGATATAAGTCGTATCTTTTTGATGTTTTTATTATTTAATAGCTATGTATAAGTGGAGTTTCTTTTGTTTTTCTCTTACAAAGATGGTCGTTTTTTTATAAATATAAAGGTTACGACAAAAGCATCCAAAAATGAAATTCGTGAGGTAAGAAATGACGAGTTACTTATTTCTGTTACAGCTGCTCCGGAAAATAATAAAGCAAATGAAGCTATTATCAATGTACTCAGTAAAAAACTGAAAATTCCAAAATCAAATATAAGCATATTATCGGGAGATAAGAGTAGAAACAAAAAAATATCGATAATTTCTGAAAAAGATATAACAAAAACTTTATCTGATTTTACTCTTTCAAAGAATTAATTTTTGCAATAGCATGATCATGATATATATAACATATTAAGTTAAGGATCTTACGAAAATAATTTAGTGGATTTCTCAGAACCTGAAAGTTAAGCACTTTAAAAATCCATTTTTAACTTTCCTAAAAGATCTATTAAAATAAACAACTAAGTGTCATAAATTGGAGGAAAAAAATATGCGTATTTCCGGCAGAGCGAATAACGAACTGAGAAAAGTTAAAATTATTCCTGATTTTCTTGATCATGCAGAAGGCAGTTGTCTGATATCTTTTGGAAATACAAAGGTTATTTGCGCAGCAACAGTTGAGAACAAAGTCCCGCCTTTCTTAAAAGGATCCAGAACCGGTTGGATTTCCGCGGAATATTCGTTACTTCCGCGTTCGACAAATGTACGTACGGAAAGAGAAGCTGTAAAAGGAAGACAAACAGGACGTACACATGAAATTCAACGGTTAATTGGACGATCATTAAGGACTGCTGTTTCTTTGGAAGACCTGGGAGAACGCCAAATAAAGATAGACTGTGATGTAATTCAAGCAGATGGAGGCACTCGAACAGCATCAATTTGCGGAGCATGTGTTGCTATGGGACTGGCTATTAAGAAAATGCGATTTAAACATAATCCGCTAAAAAACTTGGTTGCCGCTGTTTCTTGTGGTGTGGTCGATGGAAGTGTTTTGTTGGATTTGGATTTTTCAGAAGATTCGAAAGCAGAAGTTGATGCAAATTTCGTTATGGTAGACACAGGTGGTTTAGTAGAAATTCAAGCAACGGGAGAAAAAAGTACTTTTAACAGCAAACAATTATCAGAAATGATGGAATTTTCTCGTATAGCGATTGAACAAATTTTTGAAATTCAAAAAGAAATCTTATTGGGATAATAAGCAAATAACTAATTACGGATTATTATAATTATAATAATATATAATTTTATAATATATAAACTAATTATAGATAATGATCACAAAGGAAATAAATAAAGAATTATCTATCTATTTTCATTGGCCGTTTTGCTTATCTAAATGTCCGTATTGCGATTTTATGAGCGTTCCCACACAGCCAGACGAAGAATTATTTAAGTTATACGGCGATTTACTTCTTAAAGATTTGAAGCAATCATTAGAGCAAACTAATTTTTTATCATCGCAAACGAAAATAAAAACGATTTTTTTCGGAGGTGGTACGCCATCGCTAATGTCTGCAAAGTCTATAGAAAATATATTAGATTTCATTAGAACACATTATCAATTAAATAATGATGATGATATAGAAATTTCTCTTGAAGCAAATCCTGCAACATTTGATCTGCAAAAAATGCGAGATTTTAAAACTGCCGGTATTAATAGAATTTCGTTAGGTGTGCAAAGTTTTTCAGATAAGAATTTAAGTTTTCTCGGACGAATTTATAATTCAAAACAGGTTTATGATGCTGCAGAAATTGTAGCAAGTGTATTTACTAATTTCAGCTTTGATTTTATGTATGGATATAAGTGCCAAAAAATAGATTCACTGAAAAAAGATTTACAAACAGCAATGGATTTTAATTGCAAACATACTTCTTGTTATCAGTTAACTTTTGAAAATAACACACTATTTTATAAGCAACTTCTTTCAGGAGAAAAACAAGAAATTTCTGACGAAAAAGGAATACAATTTTATGATTTTATCGAGAATTTTTTGAAAGACTATAATATTAATCGTTATGA
>CAJOEB010000042.1 GCA_905233775.1 uncultured Alphaproteobacteria bacterium
GTTGTATTTTGCAGAGGAACTCCATTAGAAAGAGTTGCACTGCGGGGAATTAACTTTACGGTTAAAGATGGTGAAATTGTATCTGTTATCGGAAATAATGGCAGCGGAAGAAGCACATTATTGAAGTTTCTTGCAGGTCATATTGTTTCAAGTTTCGGAAGAATTTGGCTTGATAAAGCAGATATAACAAGACAGTCTCTTGCTGAAAGATCAAATTATGTCTCTTCAGTATTTTATGATGAAACCATAGGTTCTGCTGGTAATTTAACTTTGCTAGAAAATTTAGCTATTGCCAGTATGCATCATCAATCTAAAAGCATTTTGGCTCCGGCAGTTGAAGAAGAAATGAGAGAAGTTTTTTTTCAACAACTGAAAGAGCTGAATTTTATGGGAATGGAAGATTTGTTAGACGAAAAAGTATGTAATCTTTCAAAACCGCAAAGACATGTATTGGCATTGTTGATTGCCGTTATAAAAGAAGCAAAATTGATACTCATTGATGAACATTCTACCGGTCTTGATAAAGAATCAGCAGATGCTCTCCAAGAAGTAACGGATAAAATTATAAGGTCAAAAAAAATAACGACAATAATGGCAGTAAGCGATCCGAAATTTGCTATAGAAGCTTCTGACAGAGTTTTAGTATTAAATCATGGACAAATTGTCTTACAGATAGATACGAAAAATAAATCGAAAATAAAAATGGAAGAAATATACGATTCTTTTAATATTATTCCGACGGTGAAAGAAGCCAAATAAATAAAATTAAATAAAAATAAAATACAAAATTGTTGTATAAATAAGTTAAATTTGTTATTTAGAAATTAGTTTAGTTTCAAATAACCGATGTGTTGTTTTTAATCATAAAAGATGGAGAAAAATTTATGAAGAAATCGATCAAAGTTTTTAAAAAAGTACTAATATCTGCTATTATGTTTGAACTCGCTGGAGGAGGATTGACATCATCAACTTTACATGCAGCTGATATCCCAGATCCTGTAATCGATTATAAAATAAAAACAGAAGATCTAAAACAACCTGAGAAAGAATCGCCACCGATAATAAAATACAAACAAAATTCTGTCAGACAAGAGCCAAATGAATACATATTTAGTCCTTTCTTTTTATGTTGCATTGATTTTGTGGGAGGATATGGCAACAATGGATTAGTAGCTATGAATGCTCATTATATTGATGACGATGATATTGAAGACAGCTATTTTGATGACGATCCTTATGATATTGATTTAGAAAATATCGATCCGAAAGCTTTGCAAAACCTTACTCAAAATTCAATGAAAAAAGAAAGAAAACGAAAAAAAGTACAAGGGAAAAAAACTACATATTCTCCACGAGCTGCTGCACGTAAGACCTGTGCTTTAGTATTTACACAACAGAAAAAATAACAAATAAGATGATAAGATTTAGCGAAGAAATTCTACGAAGATATAGAATTTTGTTAGAGCTAATCTTAAAAAAAAAGAAATAAACACAAATTTCAACTGAAATACATGTGTTAAATAAAGTGCATGAAATTTTAGTTATAAATTACAGATTTTTCTTAAATGTATCAAAGGTAATAATTTCGTCTTCATCTAAATCCGGTTTGTCGTTATTATTACCATCTGATATCGAGTAATAATATGTTTGGTTACCATCTATAATACCAGCAGGACGTAAAAACTTACTCCATTCAGAGACAGGTGGCAACGAACCATTACGGTTATGATATACAAGCATAAACTCTCTGGATTGCATTTTTTGTATAACGTCATTATCTGCTTCGCCTGATTCTATTGCAACTTCTAAAAGTCTCGACATTTCAATTTCTGTTAATACACTCAGTAATCTTTTTTGACCATCGGCCTTCATCAACAAGTAACTTCCGAATGTATCCAACATATAATATTCAACAAAATTATCTTGAGCATAAATTCTATAGAAAAAATCAGAAAAAACAGGATCATTCAAATGGGATAATTCTCCCAGAGATGCATGTTGTAAAATATAATCCGTATAAGTACGAAAATATTTGTTGGCAGATTTTTTTACGGAATCAACAACATTAAAAGAAAGATTTTTCTTAGAAAAATACGAGATATAACCAGCATTAAAAGCATCAATACCTACGCTATCTTCAGCTAATCCGGTAAGAAGAATTTTTTGTATTCCTTTACCTAGAATTTTGGAGCAAAACTCAACACCATTCATACTTGGCATTTGATAATCCGAAATTACAGTAGAGATTTTACTAAAACGACTTGATGAATAAATCTCACTATGCAAGCCGCTTATATTTAGTAATACTGATTTCCATTCCGACGTTCCTTCTTCTCCGCTTCTCATAAGATTTGCATAATCCAATCCGTTATCGCGACTGGATTCATTTATAAATTCAAGAGCTTCTTGCGCATCTAAAAATGTTTTGCAAATAAACGGAGCATCAGCTAAGCACATTTTCAAAAAATTCAAAAAAGTCGGATCATCATCTACTAAGACGACAGTAGTAGGAAAAAAACAACTTAAAACATTACTCATAAAGGATCACCTGTATAACGTAATTAATTATCATAGCCATAATAGCCAAAAACCAATCGAATAGTCAAAAAACTAACCGTAATTTATAGAATAACACTCTCGAATATATAATTCAATTAATCAGAAATATATTTAAGTACTTCTTTAGCTGCTTGTTGCGTATCAGAAGGAACCAAAGATGCCATAATTGATCTGAATTCTTTCTTTTGATTTTCTCGTTGTTCTTCGTTATCAATAAGATCTGTTACATAAGAAAATATTTTTCCGGCATTACAGTCTTCTTGCAATAATTCCGGTAAAACCAGTTTATTCGCCAATATATTTACTAAAGAAACGTATTTTATCTTTATTAATTTTTTTACTAAAGCAGCAGTTATAGGAGAAGTTTTATAGATAATAACAGAAGACAGTCCTGTTCGTGCTAATTCTAAATTGACTGTCCCGGAAGCGGCAACTGCCACATCAGATACGTAATATGAAAGTACTTTGCCCGATTTTGAATTGATAATTATAGGAATACTATTCCAACTTTCCGTATACTCTCGAATATACTCTTCCAAAGATTCGATCGTCGGGATTATAAATCTGATGTTTCCGCTATAACGTGTTACCATCATATCGACAAATTCTTTTAAAATCGGCATATGATAATCTATTTCAGATTTTCTGCTACCAGGAAGTAACGTAATAATTTTATACCTAAAAGAATCGATCATTTTTCCGCGTTCAGCATCTCTTTTAAATGTTTCATTTGCGGAATTTCGCGCATCAACAGTACCGTATATTTTTACGGTAACCATATCATCGTTCCAATTTTTTACATTATCTCTCCATTGATAAGCGTTTTTATCAAATCTCGGACTGAAACCTATTGAATGCAAAAATTGATTTTTAAAATAATCCTGAGGTTCTTCAAAATCAGTATCTGTAACAACCGGATGTCCTACAAAAACCGTTTCAAGACCGTATTTATTAAACAACTCAGGTTCAAAAGGCAGTATAGCAAGCAATTTATCGACAAACTCATGCATAGTTTTGGCTCTGTCGCTTCTCCATGCCCAAACTGATGGTGCAACGTAATGAACAATCGGAATATTTACATTGGCTTTCTTCAAAGTTTTATTAACTCGACTGGTAAAATCAGGAAAATCGATTGTCACAAGTACATCTGGTTTATACTCCAATATTTTTTGAACAGTTTCTTTGATTTTTTGTTTTATATAAAATGCTTTCTTTAGTGCTTCCCAAATACCGATAATAGATAACTGATCAACAGGGAAAATTGCTTGTAAACCAGCTCTATTCATATATTCACCACCTATACCGGAAAATTCGACATCATCACGCAACGATTTAATATCTTCCATTAATTTTCCACCGAGATAATCGCCGGAAGCCTCTCCCGCTATTATGAATATTCTTTTTTTTGAACTAGTTTCCGCCATGTTTACCGTCTGTTCCTACAAACAACATAGAGAAATCATTAATCTGCTTAATAAAATTCTCTTTATCAATGACAATACAATGGCCGCTTTCTATAGCTATTCCTGAAAAACCATGTTTATGCAGATTTTTTATCGTATTTAAACCTACTGTTGGCAAATCCAATCTTTGATCTTGCTGAGGTTTAGAAACTTTGACCAGAATACCGCCTATTTGTTGTTTTCTAAGAGAAACACATCGTTTAATTAATTCGTCAGTCCCTTCTACGCATTCGATACCAAGAACATCACCGTTACAAACGACAACTGATTGCCCTATATCAAGACTTCCTATTGTTTTCGCGACCTCAAAACCTTTTTTTATGTCCATCCATTCTAATTCAGTTGGTTTTTTTTCAGATAAAACTCTATTTTGTACAAATACATCATCAATAAAATCTGTTCCGGAAATGATTTCAAAACCTTCACTTCGCAATAAATCCGCAACAGCTTTTAACAAAACATCATCACCGGCAAAAATTGATTTTCCGAGTTTTAACAGCCATGCCGTTCCTTTAGCATCAAGAGATAATTCTTTAAAATTCGGACGTTTTACAGCACCTGCGAAAATTATCTTATTTACATTATTTTGATGAAAAAAATCTATTGCTGCACCGATTTTTCCGATTTTGGTGTGTATATAAGGAACTTCTGATGAAAACTTTTCAACAAATTCACTTACAAATACGATGCAACACGCAATCTTTTTATTAATACAGGCTTCAACAACTTGCTTAGAATAATCTCCCGAACCGTAAATCACTCCTATACAGTCTTTTGAACGATCTATTTTTGTTGATGATGTGGATGACAAAACGATCTCTCACTCTTCTGTTGCATAAAATCTATTATATCTTTTACCTGCTGAATAGTCGAAAATTCTTGAGCTTTTTTTAAATTATTTGAAATAAGATCATCGTCAGAAAAAATCATATCGTAAACTTTCTGCAATAATTGAACATCTTTGCGACTAACATCGGCTCGTTTCAAACCCATTATATTTAATCCGCAAAGAAATGCCCGCTCACCTTTAACATTACCATATGGAATTACATCACGTTCAACTCCGGACATGCCTCCTATGATCGCGCCTGTACCGATACGCGTCCATTGATGTACCGCTGCCAAACCACCTATAATGACGTTATCATCTATATGAACATGTCCGCCAAGTGTCGCATTATTTCCCATGACTATATTATTTCCGATAACACAATCGTGAGCTATATGAACTCCGATCATAAATAAATTTCCGTCGCCGACCGTAGTCTCCATTCGATCGCCTTCGGTTCCCGGATGCATAGTGACATACTCACGGATAGAATTATTTTTCCCTATAACAAGCTTTGAAGGTTCCCCGTGAAATTTTAAATCTTGAGGACGAAAACCTATTGCGGCGAAAGGGAAAATTTTTGTTCCCTCCCCTACTATCGTACGACCTTCAATACAGACATGAGACATAATTTCGACGCCGTCTTTCAGTTCGACATCATCACCGATAACGGAATAAGCTCCTATCTGCACATTGTTGCCGATCTTGGCTTTCGGAGAAACTATCGCTGTTTCATGTATCACAACAACACCTTTTATTTCTTTATTCTTGCTCGCTATCTTCTTTGTTTTCTGAAGGAATGACTATCATAGCGGTAAAAGTAGCTTCAGCAACCAATGCTTCATTTACAAAAGCTTTTCCTTTAAAACGCCAAACATTACCACGACTTCTATCCTTCTGAACATGCAAATGTAAAGTATCTCCAGGTTCAACTAATTTTCGAAAACGAACTCCATCCATAGACATGAAATAGACAAGCCCACCACTTTTTTCTAACGCCATGGTTTTTGAAACAACGACACCGGCGGTTTGACCCAGAGCTTCCACAATAAACACGCCCGGCATAATCGGTTTTGATGGAAAATGTCCCTGAAAAAATGGTTCATTTGCCGTCACGTTCTTTATACCAATAGCACTTTCACCAAGAACAAGATCTTCTACGCGATCAATCATCAGCATAGGATAACGATGTGGAAGACACTCTTTTATTTCATTTACATCAAGCCTTATTGTCTCTTTCTTTTTTTCTTCTTCAGTTTCCATATTCTCACCGATCTAATCACTCAAATTTCTTTTACTTTACTCAGCTGTTTTCTTTTTTTTCGTAACCGCAGATTTCAAGAATGCTGCCTGACGTCTCCATATATCGGCATCAACAGCAGGAATTCCGCCAACAATCTGTCCCGGTTTTAAACTGGATGCGATGCCGCTTTTTGCCGCTGCGATCGCTCCGTCACCGATCTCTATATGACCGGATACACCGACCTGACCCGCTAAAATAACCCCATTGCCGATTTTCGTGCTTCCCGCAATACCGACTTGTGAAACAATTATAGACATATTTCCAATGGTTACATTATGCGCGATCTGAACCAAATTATCTATGATAGTATCATTGCCAATAGTCGTATCGCCAATACTTCCGCGATCTATTGTTGTGTTTGAACCTATGCGAACACGATCACCGATAATAACTCGCCCCAATTGCGGAATATAAGTCATCGATGTGCCGGTAGGTATTATGCCGAAGCCGGATTCTCCTAAACGTGATCCCGAATTTATAATGACATTATCACCTATTATACTGTGTGATATCGTAACATTGCTGTGGATATACCCATTTGAACCGATTTTGCTGCCTTTCTCTACAGATGTGTGGTTTCCGATAAAAACATTGTCTCCGATTTCCACATTTTCACCGATAACAACATAATCACCGACATAACAACCCGAACCAATTTTTGCTGTACTATGAATAACTGCTGTCTTCGAAATATATTCAGCATGTTTTTCTTTCGGATACAGAATTTCTAAAGCTTTTGCATATCCTAACATAACGTTTGGAAAAACCAATGCAACAGTGTTCTGCGGAACATCTTTCACATTATTCTCTGATACGATCACCGCTCCCGCAGAAGTATTTTTTAATTCATTAAGATATTTTTT
>CAJOEB010000043.1 GCA_905233775.1 uncultured Alphaproteobacteria bacterium
CCTCTCACAAATATTGTACGTGATACGATTATAAACGCAAATGATCTCCCTATAAGAATGACCGCTTATTCTGCTTGTTTCCGTTCTGAAGCAGGAGCAGCCGGCAGAGATACCCGAGGAATGATCCGTAATCATCAATTCAGCAAAGTTGAGCTTGTCAGTGTGGTTCATCCTAATGACGGAGAGAAAGAACTCGAACGCATGACATCCGTTGCCGAAAGCATTTTGCAAGCTCTCGGACTGGCATATCGTGTAATGTTATTGTCTACAGGAGATATGGGGTTCAGTTCAAGAAAAACGTATGATCTCGAAGTCTGGATTCCGAGCGAAAACACGTATCGTGAGATTTCCAGCTGTTCGCTGTGCGGAGATTTCCAGGCAAGACGCATGGGAGCACGATACAAAGATAATTCCGGAAATAAAGGATTTGTATATACTTTAAACGGATCAGGTTTAGCTATTGGCAGAACTATTGTGGCGATATTAGAAAATTATCAACAATCTGATGGTAGTGTTGTAGTTCCTAAGGCACTGGTGCCTTATATGGGTGGAGTGAAGGAGATTAGAAAAGATGGCCGCAATAAATAAATCACTAAATAAATCACTATCTGAACTACGAATTTTAATTACCAACGACGATTGTATAAATTCAAATGGCATTAAAGCACTGGAACGTATTGCAAATTCCATTACTCCGGATGTATGGGTAGTAGCACCGGAAGAAGTACACAGCGGAAAGGGATTTTCTGTCACATTTGATAGTATTTTACGAGTACATCAGCTTTCTCCGAGAAAATTCTCGGTTTCCGGAACACCTGCAGATTGTGTATTTATGTCTCTTGGTGAGATTTTGAAAGACAAGAAACCGGATTTGGTATTATCCGGAATAAATCACGGTGCGAATATCGGTGATTTCATAGGGATATCAGGCACAATAGGAGCTGTTTTCGCCGCCGCACAACAGGGAGTACGAGCAATTGCCGTAAGTCAAGATTGCAAGAAAGAGAGTGAGTTAACCAAATTTCCTTTGGCTGATCATTTTCTGCCGAAAATTATCAAAAAATTGATGTCATTCGAATGGCCTGATAATGTTTGCATGAATGTTAACTTTCCTGATGCCCAAATTGGAGATATTTCAGGAGTAAAAGTAGCAACACAGGGCGATTTGGATATAACATGGAATGTTCATAAACGTGCTGATCCCGTAGATGAACCGTATTATTGGTTACATGCGACATTTAAAAACGTCAGCAAGACTGATAAAGCTGATATGTCTATCTTGGAAAACAAAAAATATATAGCGGTATCTGCGTTACAATGTCGACATGACTTTTTAGAATGTTCTGATAAACTTGAGGAGTTATTTGCGTCTAATGTATAAATACTTTGCAAAAATATCGTTTGTTACAGTAGTATGTCTCATCTTCTCAGCTTGCGAACGAAATGCGCCATCTCCTGTTGAAATAAAAATTGATGATGCTGTTGGCGGAACGCATACCGTTTGGGGAAATGAAACAATATATGATATCGCGTACAGATATAATATTGACCCTATGAACCTCGCGAAAATAAATAATTTACAACCGCCATATACGTTAAAGAACGGACAAGTACTGCAATTGCCGGATAACAGTTCAAACAATCAAATCATAACGAATACTGCAAACACAAATACATCAAACCAAGAAGGAATAAATGCAGATACACAAAATATCGGATATGTAGCACTTGAAGATAATCCAAAAGAAGGTGATATCTTTGCAGATCAAACGGAAGAAAATACATCGGGAAAAAGCAAAAAAGAAATAGATGATGATTTTGATTCTGTAGTTCTCGCAGAGCCGAAAAAAGCTGAAAAAACCGCTGTAAACAGTGTTAAGAAATCAAAAGATGCAGCAAGTTCCGTTAAGAGCGTGAAAGATCTCTCTACGCCAAAAGTCACTGCAACTGCTACCGGAACTCCCGTAAGTACAAAATCTGAAAAATCAACAGGAAATTCAGCAGAAAAAAGCAAAAAAACGACATCGAACAGCGAAAAAAGCAATTCAACAAAAATGAGAATGCCGGTTAACGGGAAAATCATATCTCATTATGGTGATATAAATGACGGTATCGCAAATGATGGAATAAATATAAAAGCAAAGAAAGGAACAGATGTTGTCGCGGCAGCAGATGGTACTGTAATATATGTCGGAAACAAATTGGATGAAGAATACGGAAATGTAGTAATTGTCCAGCATGATAATGGATTGATAACGTCATATGCTCATCTTGATGGTGCAACCGTTAAAAAAGATGCCAAAATACATGCAGGTGATAAATTAGGAACAGTCGGTCAAACCGGAGATGTAAGCGAACCTCAGTTGTATTTTGAGGTTATGAAGAACAAAAAGCCGGTTAACCCTTCAAAGTATTTGAAAAAATAGAGGTTTTTGTTTTATTATCAAGTGATTACAGGGAGAAAAAATAATGTCTAGTTCAGCTAATACAACTTCTTCAACGGTAACAATGCCGATTACTACAGGAACAACACCGCAAAATATGGGATTAGGAGGTGTTTTGGGATCAATAACTCCAATGCTTCTCATACTGGTTGCTTTCTACTTTTTATTAATGCGACCGCAACAAAAGAGAGAAGCAAAAAGACGTGCAATGATCAGCTCAGTAAAGCGCGGCGATAAAGTTGTTACAAACGGTGGTTTTATCGGGACTATTCACAAAGTCATAAGTGAAAGAGAAGTCTCTTTAGAAATTTCAGAAGGTGTACGTGTACGAATTTTGAAGGGATCGATATCAGATATATTAGATAAATCTTCAAATTTAGGTAAAGATGACTCAGAAAATGATATAAGCGAAGAAAAATCTAATAAATCTATGCAAAAATCTGCGCAAAAAAAAGTAAACCAACAAAACGCAATAAGCAAAAAAGGACAAACGCAGAAAAAAAATAAATGATATTCTAATTTGGTAGTAGTAGTAGTAATAATAATAAATTTTGAGTAGTTAGGGAGAAACACAATGGATTTTCCGAAGTGGAAGGAAGCTTTAATCGCGTGTGTATGTGCATTTGGTATATTATTTTCCCTTCCCAATATCTTACCTCAATCGTTTTTGAGTAAATTGCCGTCATGGATGCCGAACCAGCGTGTTTATCTTGGTCTAGATCTTCAAGGTGGCGTACATTTGTTGCTTGAAGTCGATCTAGAAAGCGTAGAAAACGATTATCTAAATCAAATTTTAGATCTGGCAAGAAGTACTCTAAGAAAAGAGACTATTCCTTATGCACCTAACTTCCCGAAAACAATTGCAAAAGACCAAACATCAGTTGAATTTGATTTAAAAGATACTTCAAAAGTCGGAAAGGCGAAAACAGCTCTCAGCAGTATCGATTCTGATGTAAAAGTTGAAATTTCCGGTGCTCATGTTCGTATGTTCCCAACCTCAGAAGCCTTGGCAAAGAGAAAAAGCGAAGCAGTTGATCGATCAATTGAAATCGTTCGTAAGCGCGTCGATGAAACAGGAACAAGAGAACCAATTATTCAAAGACAAGGCGATAACCGTATATTGTTGCAAATTCCAGGTCTGCACGATCCATCGCACGTAAAGGAACTCTTGGGACGTACAGCGAAAATGACTTTCAGACTTGTTGATGAAGATGCTCCCGAAATAATGGACAGGAAGAAAGGTATTGCACCGGTTGGAAGCATGTATGTGAAATCATCCGAAAGCGGAAAGTATATCGCCGTAAAAAAGCAAGTTTTGGTCGGTGGTGAAACATTAGTTGATGCAAGACTGGAATATGATGAATACAGTCGTCCGCAAGTAAGCTTTAAGTTTAATAAAATCGGTGCAAAAAGATTTGGTGAAGCGACTCGTGACAATGTTAACAAACGTTTTGCAATAGTTCTGGACGATCAAGTCATTAGCGCACCCGTCATCAGAGAGCCTATCATGGGTGGATCAGGAAGGATAAGCAGCGATCATTTTTCTGCAGAAGAAGCCAACGATCTTGCGCTATTGCTCCGCGCCGGCGCACTGCCCGCTCCTCTGAATGTCGTTGAAGAAAGAACAGTCGGTCCTGATTTGGGAGAAGATTCCATTCGCTCAGGAATTTTTGCAACTGTATTGTCAGGATTGTTCGTTCTTGTATTTATGTTCCTTTGGTATTCATCATTTGGAATGATAGCGAACATTGCTGTTGTCGTAAATTTGATATTACTGGTTGCAGGAATGTCGTGTCTTCAAGCTACTTTAACATTACCGGGTATCGCAGGTATCGCTCTTACAATCGGTATGGCTATCGACGCAAATGTTTTAATAAACGAACGCATAAAAGAAAGTTTACGCAAAGGCGCAAAAATGATGAAAGCGATAGAAGATGGTTACAATCTTGCTATGAGCTCTATTGTTGACTCCAATCTGAATACGATTATTGGTATGACATGCTTATATCAATTCGGAACAGGTCAAGTAAAAGGTTTTGCAATAACTACTATGTTAGGAACGATAATTTCGTTCTTTACATCAACAACATTAACAAGATACATCGTTGCGAACCTTCTTCGTTTAAAGTACAAAATTTCAATTCCTATGTAAAAGAAATTTAAGAAGTAAGAAAGGATTATTGCCGTGGAACTTTATAGACTTATACCTCATGATACAAAGATAGATTTTGTTAGTAAGAGAAACTATGTATTTTTGTTTTCAGTGATAATAACATTAAGCAGCATTCTCGCATTTATTTTTAATGGATTAAACTATGGTGTTGATTTCAGAGGCGGTTTCGTAATGGAAATACGTACTCAGGAAAAAGCAGATATCGGAGCATTACGCGAGAAATTAAACAGTCTACAGCTTGGAGAAGTTTCTTTACAGGAATTTGGTTCTGATAAAGATGTTATGATAAGAATGCCAAGTTCCGGAGAATCACAAGCGCAACAAAATGCGACTCTTGATAAAGTAAAAGCGGCTTTAGGAGATAATGTCGAATACAGAAGGCTTGAAAAAATAGGTCCAAAGATCGGAAATGAGCTTGTTCACGATGCTATTATGGCCGTTATTATTTCTTTGTGTGCAATTTTGCTCTACATGTGGATCAGATTTGAATGGCAATTCGCAATATGCGGTGTTATAGCTCTTGCTCATGATTGTATTGTGCTTATGGGATTATATTCCATGTGCCACTACTTTGAATTTAACGTAAACTCGATTGTAGCTCTTCTAATGACTGCGTCTTATTCAATTCATGACAGCGTTATTGTGTTCGATAGAATAAGAGAAAATATGCTTTCATACCGTAATCTGACTGTAGTACAGCTATTGAATAAGTCAATCAATGAGACACTATCGCGCACAATGCTTACGTCCTTAACTACGGTTTTATCTTTGCTCGCTCTCTGTCTTTGTGGCGGAAAAGTCATTTTTGATTTCTGTTTTCCGATTTTATTCGGATTAGTATTTGGTACGTTCTCATCAATTTGTTTGGCAGCACCTTTGTTGCTCTTTACAGGTATCAGAATTGACGGAAAAGATCTTGAAATAGGATTGGCAGAAGCAAAATGAAACCTATAATAGCAATAGATGGACCCGCAGCCAGCGGCAAAGGTACTATGGCTCGTATGCTTGCCGAACACCTTGGTTTTGCATATCTTGACAGCGGCAGTTTATATCGCGCGTTTGCCTGCGTAGAACTAGTTTTAGCAGATAATCCATCAGCGTTACTCGGAGATTGCTCTTCTTCGGTTTCTTCTGATACTCTTCATATATCCGATGCATGTGAAGATTATGACTTTTTGCGCTCACTATCTGATGTTTTCAAAACTTTTGAAGAAAAAAAACGAAAAATAGATTTTTCATCGATCGCACAAAATGAAAAGAATTTTATAAAATCAATTCCAAACGCAAAAGATTTGGTAAAATTCGCAAATGAAATTCCGGCTAATATTTTAAAGTCAGAAATAGTCGGTATGGGAGCTTCTTTACTTGGGAAACTTCCGGAAGTTCGCACTTTACTAACGAACCTAATGAGAGAATTTGCAGAATCTCCCGGAGATAAATACCTTGGAACCGTAATAGATGGCAGAGATATTGGCAGTGTCGTTTTTCCTAACACAACCTGCAAAATATTCCTTACGGCTGATTTAAAAGTCAGAGCAGAACGTCGTTTTAAAGATGCAGTAGACACGGGAAGTAATGACGAAACATTTGAATCAATTTACGAATCTTTAAAATCTCGTGATGAAAGAGATGCATCTCGTGGTATCGCTCCTATGACGTGTGACGAAAGTTATATTCTGGTTGATACAACAAACATAGATATCAACGAAGCATTTAATAAGCTTGTAAAGATTGTTGATGCAAGATTGCATAACAGTTGATTTTTAAGTATTATATCCCTTCGGGTTTGAGTGAGTAAAAATATATTTTTGTTCACAATCGCGATGTTTTCAATTGCCAAATTGATCTTTCGCATAACAAGTCCTTGTGTTTTCTGTATTAAGAGTATGTGTTAAATGTCAGTCAGATCTTTCAAAAATCATACTAAACACAAGCGCGGAACCAGAGCATTTGCGTTTTTTCTGCTGTTAATGAATGTTGTAGCTTCAGCTTCTGTAAGTATCTATATCCCGTGTATGAAAATTATGGCAGTTGATTTCAATACAACAAACGCAATGCTTCAAATGTCTATCGTCATGAACCTTATCGGTGAATTT
>CAJOEB010000044.1 GCA_905233775.1 uncultured Alphaproteobacteria bacterium
CTAAAAATTCATTGATAAAAACCATATAAAATTGCATCATGAATAATAATTGTCATTAACTGTTATCAAGGAAAGAAAATAATGAGTGATAGTGGTAGTAATAGTAAAGAAGATAATAAAATCAACAATCATAGTATTAATAACAGCAAAAAAGTGTCCCTTACAGGAGACCGACCGACAGGCAGGCTTCATCTTGGACATTTTGTCGGTTCATTAAAAAGTCGAGTAGAGTTCCAGCATCAGTATGATCAGTACATAATGATTGCTGATACGCAAGCACTTACGGATTATTTCGAGAATCCGCAAAGAGTAATCGACAATGTCTATGAAGTTGTTTCGGATTATTTAGCAGTTGGCATAGATCCTACACTATCTACTATATTTATACAGTCGCAAATAAAAGCATTGTCTGAATTAACTATGTATTATATGAATTTAGTTACTGTTTCCAGACTTGAACGCAATCCTACTGTTAAGACTGAGTTAGCTCAAAAAAGCTTTGCGCAATCGGTACCTGTTGGTTTTCTTTGCTATCCGATAAGTCAGGCGGCGGATATAACTGCGTTTAAAGCCGAAATAGTTCCCGCAGGAGAAGACCAGGCTCCGTTAATAGAACAGACAAACGAAATAGTGCGAAAATTTAATGGATTATATAAAACAAACGTTCTTAAAGAAGCGAAATTGCATCTTAGTAATACAGGAAGATTGGTGGGAATTGATGGAAAAGCGAAAGCAAGTAAATCTCTCAATAATGCGATATTTCTTAGTGATACATCGGAAGTTATAAAAGAAAAAGTCTATTCGATGTATACCGATCCTGATCACATAAAAGTTTCGGATCCGGGAAAAGTTGAAAATAATGTCGTTTTTACATACTTAGATGCGTTTTGTGAAAATAAAGAAGAGATTGATGTATTAAAGTCACAGTATAGGAAGGGCGGATTGGGCGATGTCGCTCTAAAATCAATGTTGAACAAGATTTTGCAGGACTTACTTGAACCTATCAGAGAGAGGAGATCACAACTTCATCGTAAAGATCTTATTGAGATATGTTTTGAAGGTACGAAAAAGGCAAAAACTATTGCAAATCAGACGGTTCAAGAGGTAAGGGAAGCCATAGGAATTAATTTTTTTGAGAAAATACAACTATAGTGTGATTTTTTTAACAAAAAATTCAGAAACATAAAAAGAGCTATTGATTTTTTGAAATTAATAGTCCAGACTTTGGATCATGAGATATTGGAGAATGTTACATGAATAAAACAGAACTAGTAGATGCAATTTCGAGAGAAAGCGGATTGACTAAGTCGGATTCCGATAAGGCAGTCAACGCCTTTGTTAAGGTTGTTGAGGGCGCTTTGAAGAAGGGCGATGATGTCAGTTTGGTTGGTTTCGGTAGTTTTTCAGTAAAAGCAACTGCAGGTAGAAGCGGCAGGAACTTTAAAACAGGTAAGACAATTGAAATTCCGCCAAGAAAGTCTGTTAGATTTAAGCCAGGCAAGAATTTAAAGGATTGCGTTAACTAATATTTAGTAACGTATTTTTTTGGTTTCCTATTGTTTTTTGGCTAAATACCTAGTTATTTAGCCAATTTTTTTGTGGAGGGAGAGTTATAGAGTTATGTTGAAAAATTTTTCTTGCTTTGTATTGGCGGTAGTGTCAAGTTTCGCTGTTGATTTTTGCTATGCCGAATATTCTGTATCTTCAACAGAAGCTTCAGCTAATACAACAACAGATAATGATACAACAGATAATGGTAATTATGATAATAAGGGATATATCAAAGAGAGCTCAGATTTCCAGCCTCTTGCAGATCCCGATAGAAAAATTAGCGGTGCATATTATGGTATCGGATTAGGTATATCAAATATATCGAATAAGCTGGATGTAGTAAAAAATGATGGTACTCGATTAAAACATAAACAGTCAGCGAACCAATTTGATTTATCTTTAATAGGTGGTTTTGGTACGACTCTATACAGTCAATATTATGCAGGTGTTGAGTTCGATTTTTTCAAAAGATTACCGAAAAAAACAAAATGGTTTGATAATGAGGGAGTCGGAATAGTTCATAAATCTAATATAGGTTTGAATATGGATGTTCGTTTCGGATATCAATTTCCTCAGCAAGGTACTATGATTTATATGACAGCGGGTTTTGCAAGAGTACTTGGAGAAATGTTGGCATCTAATAACGGTTCGACTACTAAACTAACTTTCGGGTCTTTCTTTCCGACAGCTGGTTTAGGTGTAGAGCATAGAATGAACCAATTGGTGAATATTCGAGCTGATGTCAGATTTTCATTTGGTTCTAAAGAAAAGAAAAACGCTGTTGTAAATGGCAGTCCATGTGAGTTTCAAGGAAAACCTAATCGTATTGCTTTCAGAATTTCAGTAACACGTAGTTTTTAATGTAATTTAGGTTCTGATTTTCTAGACAGTAAATAACGATAGATATAAAAATATAGTAATTATATTATTAATAGATATGTCAAAGAGAATATTATCGCTCACCAATAGGATTTGGAATATAGCTGAAGGCGAAGAGTGTTTTTGCTGTCCGTCTGATGTCGTTTGCGCAATTCTGAGAAATCGTGGTATTTCGGAGGATGTGGAGTTATTTAAGAAAACGACATTGAAGCGAACCATGCCGGATCCTTTTGTATTTATTGATATGGAAAAGGCCGTAAATCGTTTTGTAAAAGCTATAAATGAGGGCGAAAAGATCGCTATTCTCGGTGATTATGATGTCGATGGCGTTTCTTCGACTGTCCTTTTAATGAGTTTTTTGAGATATCTGAAGGTTCCGTACTCGTATTCTATACCAAATCGAATGGAAGATGGTTACGGACTTAGTATCGACAATCTCAGAAAATATAAAGATCATTTGGTTGTTACTGTCGACTGTGGTTCGAGTTCATTTGATGAATTGAGCTATGCTTTGTCTGAAAATATGGATGTCATTGTTATAGACCATCACAAAATGACGGCTATTCCTGATACTTTTGCTGTTGTAAATCCACATAGGCCTGATGAATCCGAGAAGTATAGAAATCTTTGTGCTGCCGGAATGGTTTTTATGTTTATTGTTGGTATTAATCGAAAACTAAGAGAAGAAAGTTTTTATCGTTCACATGCTTTAAAAGAGCCGGATCTTTTTGATTATCTTGATTTAGTGGCGTTGGCAACAGTTTGCGATGTTATGCCTCTTGTCGATTTAAACAGAGCTTTCGTTATCGCCGGAATAAAGACCATGTACAGACGCAAAAATCTTGGAATAGATGCTCTGATTAATCTTAACAAGATTTCGGAAATTTCTTCTGATACGATCGCTTTTTCATTTGGACCGAAAATAAATGCCGCTGGTCGGTTAGCATCCGCTGATGTAAGTGTAAAACTGCTCATGACACAAAATCCGGTGGAAGCGAAACAACTTGCTCAACGGTTGGACGATCTTAATAAAGAGCGACAGCGATTAGAAAGCGAAATGATAGAGGAAGCTGTACAGGGAATAGACGAAAATCTCGATTTTATTTGTGTACACAGTAATAATTGGCATGTCGGAATTGTTGGAATTGTTGCCGGTAGACTGAAAGAGACATATCATAAACCTAGTTTAGTGATTGCCATAGACAAAGACGGAAAGGGTAGGGGATCATGCCGTTCAGTACCTGGAGTGGATATATCTTTGATCATAAATAAAGGTATAGAAAAAGGTATTATCTCTTCTGGTGGAGGACATACAGCAGCAGCTGGATTTTGTATATCCGCAGATAAAATAGATGCGTTGATTGAGTTTCTGAAAGAAGAAATAAAGTACGAAAAAAGTCAGGAAGAATTACGAGCTGATTGCTATATGCCTGTTAAATTTATATCTCTTGATATGATGAGAGAACTTGCGGAAATCGGTCCGTTTGGAAATGGCAATAAACATCCGAAGTTTGTAATTCCGAGTGTAAAGATTACAAATGCAAAGGTTGTTGGAAAAAATCATATTCAATTGTGTTTGCAGGATGAACAAAGTGGCGGATTAGTGAGGGCAATTGCCTTTAGAAGCGCCGATACTGTGCTTGGAGAAGTGATAAGTAATTGCGGTGAGAAAAATTTTGTTATTCAAGCGCTTGGTTCTCTGACAGTATCAGAATGGAACGGAAAGAAGCGAATAAGCTTTATTCTGGAAGATATTGCGGACAATGATGCCTTGAATATGGATATATAAACGTTGTTTTTGATAATTTCTTAACTATTTTTTCGATAAAATATTATTGTTTTTTTGAAGGAAAGATTTTTATGCAAATATCATTCAAGCCGTTCTCTAACAGTAGTAAGAGTGCCCACGGGGGGGGGTAGTCGATCATCTCTTCCGGCAGATACTTGGTTTTCTTCAGCAAGTACTCACTTCTTTTCATCTTAGACGGATACTCATACGGATAATATTTCAGCATATAATATCTGCATTTCGTTTGCTTAATCTTCGCAACAAACTGTTCTTTTTCAATAAGCTTCCATTTCGCAAAAAGCTGCTCGTTTGCAACAAGCTTCCATTTTATAACAAACTGTCCATGTGCAACAAACAGCCTTTTCACAACAAGCTACACATTTTCAACAAATTTCCCGTTTGTAATATCCATTCGGACAGTCATTCAGGTGGCATTCTCATCGAATTTGCGTTTTCGGTACCGATTTTGGTAATTCTGCTTTTGTTTGCTTGCGATCATTATCGTTATTATGAGTTACAGAACAAACTAAAGGCATCAGCGTATTTGCTTGCGAGTATGATCCAACAACTAAGTAACACAAGAACGGATAAACAACTAACAAGACAAGACCTAAGTAGAGCAGTATATGCCAGTTGTTTGAATTTGTTTCATAATAATACAGTGTTTAATCCTTATCCACTAGGAATATACTATAGGGTAACTTTTGATTATGTAAAAAGAGAAAGCAAAAATAGCTATAAGCATTATAATTGTACTGTAGATACAGGAGGTGGAGGTCATTCTTTTGGCGATGAAAATAGTATGTGGAATAGCTCATTGTTATGTTACAACAATACACAAAATCAAATAGAATCTATAAATACTGATTTAGTATGTAATGAAGATGGTGAGGAACGATTACTTATAAAATGTACATATACAAAAATAGGGTTTACCAAATCCAAATTAGGTTTTTTTCTTATAGAACCTGCTGGAAAGACAAACCGCGTACCTATGGCTGTATATCAATTAGTTATTACACCTAAGCCAGGTTTATTTCCTCCTGTTTGGTAAAAATAGTTTATTATTTATTATTACATTTTTCAGTACTTTTTTGATATCGTTTAATCATGATAAGTATATATAATTCATAGCATTTTTTTAATTATTTTCGGCTAAAGTATAAGATAATCGTTTTATGAAATAAGGATAATATACCATGAAAACATTACACCAACCATTCTCCAACAGTATTACCCATGGGGGGGGGTAGTTACTTTTCTCAAAATAATATTCAAGTATTTTTTTTCGATAATTTTCCATCATAGCCATTCAGGCGGCATTCTCATCGAATGTGCGTTTTCGGTACCGATTTTAATTAGTCTTCTCTTTTTTACATGCGATCATTACAGATTTTATGAGCTGAAAAGCAAAGTCAGAACATCTGCATATCTTGCTGCCAGTATGGTTCAGCAACTTACTAATACCAGAACAAATAAGCAGTTAACAGGATCTGATTTAGGAAGGATATCATACGCCAGTTGCTTAAATTTGTTTCATAATAATACGATGTTTAGACCATGGCCACTAGGGATTTACTATATTATTTTATATCAATATGTGAAAAGAATTAGCAGTGATAATTATACATATCAATATGTGTGGACTAGCACTGGAAATACAAGTGAAGTTAAGACTGAACTTTTGGATGGAATGAACATAGATAGCCAAGCTACATTAACAAAAACAGAAAGCCAGGTTCGACAATTAAATTCGGATTTGGTTTGCCAAAAAGATGGAGATGAACGATTATGGATACAAGTTTATTATGCTACAAGTACTCTGACTAATTTTACAAAATCAAAATTGGAATTATTTGTATTAGAACCAAAGTTTGGAACTAATGGTAATTTTATCTATAATTTGATTATTACACCTAAACCAGGACTGTTTCCTGTTCCAAAATATAGAAATCATTGATTTTTTTTCTATATTTTTTCTTGTATATTTTGTATTCATATAAAATAAAGGTATATTTTTTTAGGAAGCTGATTTTTAAGAATAGTAATAAATTATTTATCAATAAATTTTCGAAATAATTGTAATGTATCAGCTATATTTTTTTGTTTTTATAATATCTTTTTAATTTTTTTTAATAAAATTAATCTTTATTTACCAAAAATTAATGTTTTTATTTTAATATAACGAGTATGGATAATAATAAGGAGAATATTCGATGATTAAGAAATTAGCAAAGTTTTCCGTTTCAGTAATGTTGTTTGCTTGTTTAAATGGTAGTGTTGTGTATGCAGGTTCAAGTGCGAAAGTAACAGATGAAGATAAAAAAGCAGCTGAGGAGGTTTCAAGTGCTCAAGAAAATAAAGATGAAAAGAATGAAAAGGCTGAAGTAGATACCAAAGAAGAAGAAGAAGGAGCAAAAAAAGAGGAACTTGCAGATGAGAATAAAAAATCTGAAGAAGAAGGTGTTACTAATGTAAAGAGTGAAGAAAAGTCTGAAGAAACAGAATCCGAAGAGAAAAAGCAAGAAGAAAGTACGGAGAACGCAGATAATTCCGATGATAATAGCAGCGAAGAAGGGGCGAATTCTGATAATAAAGCAACTGATAATGAACTTTATAAGCAAGAATTGACTAGATCGTCTAAGAAAACAATAAAAGATTTTGAGAAATTTATAAAAGAGTTATCTGAAAGCAAGAATGAGAATTCAGAAGTATCTGAAGTTGAGTATAATCGTGGAAAAACAAATGAATTACTTATACAGCTTTCAGGAGAAGATAAAGAAAAAATTCATGCGGTAGATGATACTATTGTCGTAGTTGAAGGAAGTGAATACCAAGTTCCTGTTAGATATT
>CAJOEB010000045.1 GCA_905233775.1 uncultured Alphaproteobacteria bacterium
ACTCCGATTGTACTAGCCTCAGCTAAAGGAAATTATTATGCAGTTTATACTTTAATAAAGCATGGTGCGAATGTTAATCCGGATATCAATCAATTAGGAAAAGATAAATATGGTGAAACAAAGAGTTCTCCGTTGATGGCTGCTTTATTTAATCGTCACGAAAAAGTAGCAAAATTGCTTATCGAAAATGGCGCGGATGTAAACAAGTACTGCAATGATGGTTCCGGTGATCCTGTTTGTCCTTTATCAGCTGCAGCATGGCATGGCTTTTATGATATCGTCAAGCTATTAATTGAAAAAGGAGCGAAAATTGATGCAACTGATAAAGAAGGAGCAACTGCGTTGTATGGTGCTATTTGCCAAGGTCATACAGAAATAGCAAAATTACTCATCAAACACGGTGTAGATATTAATAAAAATGCTTCGTTAGTTATTGCGGCAGCTGAAGGAAATTATTATGCAGTTAACACATTGATAGCACTTGGGGCAGATATCAATCAATTAGACAAAGAAGAAGGAACTCCGCTTATGGGAGCTCTGTTTAATGATCATGAAAAAATAGCGAAATTACTTATTGAAAAAGGAGCTAATGTCAATAAATGCGGTAAAGATGGTTCCGGTAAATCTATTAATCCTTTAATGACCGCAACAATTCATGGTATGTATGACATTGTAAATCTATTGATTGAAAAAGGAGCGAAAATTAATGAAATTGATGAACGAGGAGCAACTGCGTTATTTTATGCTGCTGGTGCAGGTCATACAGAAATAGCAAAGTTACTCATCAAATGCGGTGCAGATATCAACAGGAGCGATAACGATGGGATTTCACCATTGCATTGTGCTGCACATAACGGACATATTGAAATTGTAAAATTGCTTCTAAAGAATGGAGCTAATGTCAAATGCCGAACAAAATATGGAAATACTCCATTAACGGAAGCAATAAAAGAAAATCATAAAGAAATAGCCGAACTGATTACAAATCATATTCAAAATAAATAGAATAATAGAATAGATGTATTGCGAAGGTAATTTTTAGACAGATATTATAGTCCATGATAATCAGGCTCTCATGAATGTCGTCTTCGACTTTTGTAAGAGATCTAATAAATGTAAATAGAATAAATATAAATAGTATAATAGCATAAAAAATGGCGTCTTAGTTAAAGAACAGAGTTATTTTGAAAATCGAAAGTGGCATTTTGAAACTTTTTATTTCAAAGAGCTAGAAAAGGTCAACAATGATTTTTGAAAAGTCTAATATCATGATTTTTATTCACTGTAAGTTACTAAGTTGCTAAGCGAAAAAGTCACATTTGTTTTTTTTGATTTTGTTTTAGACGAAGTTATCGCTATTAGCGATACAGTCTATTATGATACAATTAATTATAAATATCAGAAATTAACAATGAAAAAATCAAGTCACAATACTTTAGAAAAAATTGGAAGAAAAAGGAATTTTGAAGATTGAATAATGAAATAGAAATCTCAGTTAATGATGACATAACTACTGAAATTGAAAATTTAGCGGAATTTTGGCATGAAAAATATGAGACATCAAAAAACGTTCGATGTTGTTTCAATAAATTTCATATTCTTGCAAAAGAAAAAGGAAAAATTATCGGAATATTAATAGGATACACAGCTTTTTCTGAAATATATGTTAATGATTTAATAGTATCAGAAGTTTATAGAGGTAATGGAATTGGTCGAGAACTTTTGTCGAAATTAGAACAGCATTTTGAAGGAAGAAACTTCAGTAATATAAATTTGGTTACCAATAAATTTCAAGCATCTGAATTTTATAAAAAATGCGGTTATAACTTGGAATTTGTCAGAGAAAACAAGCGATTTCCTTTATTCTCTAAGTATTTCTTTATAAAATGGTTGAATTAAAAATAAGGATAATTAAAGCTCTTGTGAAAGTCATTTTTAATATTTTAAAATTCTAAAAATCAGATTTTAGAAACCAAACACCACAAGATGCTACTTTTTTTTTGCTTTTGCGAGAGGTTTATTTATGTTGTCTTTTAACTGTGATTATGTTGCCGGTGCTCATCCTGAGGTTCTAAAAAAATTAGTCGAAACAAATATGGAATTCTTAGAAGGATATGGCGAAGATATATATTGTAAAAGTGCACAAGATAAAATTAAAAAAGCATGCAAATGCGAAAATGCGGATATTTATTTTCTTACCGGCGGAACTCAAGCAAATTCAGTGATAATTTCTTCTTTGCTTAACTCATATGAAGGAGTAATCTCAGCTGATACTGGACATATTAACGGACATGAAGCTGGCGCGATCGAATATACAGGACATAAAGTTATCACTCTTCCGAATTATGATGGAAAAATTTATGCTGATGAAATTGAAAACTATCTAAAAATGTTTTATTCAAACGATAGCCATTCGCATATGGTTTTTCCAGGTATGGTTTACATTTCTTATCCGACAGAATACGGTACTTTATATTCAAAAAATGAGTTAGAAAAAATTTCTGAAATCTGTATGACATACAAAATCCCATTTTTTATAGATGGAGCACGTTTAGGTTATGGTTTAATGTCGAAACAATCTGACTTAACTTTACCTGATATCGCGAAACTTTGTGATGTTTTCTATATTGGCGGTACAAAAGTCGGAGCGCTCTGCGGAGAAGCTATTGTTTTTACGAGAAATAACACACCGAAACATTTTCTAACAAAAATAAAACAGCATGGAGCTTTATTGGCTAAGGGACGTTTGCTTGGCGTTCAATTTGATGCGCTATTTTCAAACAATTTATATTTTGATATCAGTAAACACGCTATAGAAATGGCTGAAAAATTAATTCATATTTTGAATGAAAAAGGTTATCGCTTTTTTATAAAATCGCCAACAAATCAGCAGTTTGTTATCCTTGATAATAAAAAAATGAATGAATTACGCAAAAATGTTTCATTCTGTTTCTGGGAAAAATATGATGAAGATCATTCGGTTGTGAGATTTGCGACAAGTTGGTCTACAAAAGAAGAAGATATTGAAAGTCTAAAAAGTTTTTTGTGATATTTCTTGAGTAAAAAAATTATATTAGGGTTATTGCGAAAGTCGAAAGTGGTATTTTTGAAAATCTGATTATCAGAAATAATAAATAGTACAAAATTACTTTCGTAAGAGATCTATTTTATAATCCTACCTACTGGTTTTTATAATAAACGGAACAGTTATAGCCGCCATGATAGCTATTGCTGCCGTTTCACTTCTAAGGATATTTTTACCTAACGATATGGATTTAACAAAAGGATATCTGCGAAAACTAGCTCGTTCTTCATCTGAAAAACCGCCTTCGGGACCGACAAGAAATGCATATTGATTATGTGAATATGAGATATCTGCACTAGAAGTAGAAGAGGGAATAGTAATAGTAGTAGTAATCTGTGGTGTATTCTCGTTTCGCAATGCTTCATCTGCGACAAGTAGATCGCATTTGTAATTATATTTATTGTAGTTATCCAAAAAATCGCGCAAATTTTGTGGATCGTGTATTTTCGGAATACTTAATCGCCCACATTGCTCGCTTGCGCTGATGATTATTTGTTCTGCTCTCTCTTTATTTAGTTTTTTCTGCTGAGTATATTGAGAAATAATAGGAACTATCTCTGTTGCGCCGAGCTCTGTAACTTTTTCCAGAAGAAGAGACATTTTATTTGGATTTATAAGTGAAAAAACGACAATTATTCCAATTTCACTTTCAACTTCAGGCTTAACATTTTGCATTTTGCATCGTACCATGCATTTTTTTATATTAAAAATATCGCAATTCCATTCACCGATTTTTTCATTGAATATCTTTATTTCATCACCTGTTTTTAAGCGCAAAACATTTGTTGCATGATGCATTTGTTGTGGAGATAACGTTAAAAAATCACCTTCTTGTATATTATTTGCTATATCTTTTTTGAGAAAAAACCTCGGAACATGCTTTGACATTTTTTATCATTCTTCTTTGCTGTTATTCTTATTCTTTATTATGGATATATAATTATCTGGATATATAAGCGAAACAACCGTTATTTTTTAGTGCAGATATAACTTTTTGTGCTTCAGCGTTATTCTTAAACGGTCCAATCTGAATTCTGTAAGTGCTGCCTTTTTGCTTTCCCAAATCAACTTTATAAATCCTTTTTCCAAAATTTTTGATGAATTTATTTCTGTTCGATATCCTGCGATATTCAACTTCGGCACCACCTTTCGTAGGAACAGAAGCAATCTGCACCATAATATTTCCGCTGCTACTTCCTTCTGTACCTTCAATATTTGTAGCTGTTTCCTTTGCCGAATTTTTTCGATCATTAACAAGATCTGCTAATCTTGATTTCTGTTTCTTTGTCTTACTTTTTCCTGTTCCTGCAATTTCAAGAGGCTCAATTCTCTTAAGTGGTGGCAACGAATTTTCTTCTACAACTTTCATTTGCCCTGAACCGATTATATGCTCGGATGTTTCCCCCCTTCCTCTGTTCATCGTCGATCGAATACTGCCATTTCCTGTTTTTACGTAATTTATTTTGTACTCTTTCTCCGGTACCAACTCATCAAAAGCATTTATGATTTTCTGTTTTTCTTCTTCCGATAGCACTCCACCGGAATCCATCTCATTTATTGACAGAATTTCTTCCGGTTGCTCAACAATATGCTCCTCTTCTTTTTTCCTCTGTTCACCGGAAATATTATCGTACACAATTTTATCCTGATGGCTTACTTGCGTATTATTTTGTGGTTTTACTTTTATAGGAGTCGGATCCGCCTGTATTACGGGAAGATCATCTAAATCTATTGGCTTGGAATTAGAATACAAAAAATAAGCAACCGCGCAAAAAGCGACAACAGACGCTGCGCCGCCTATAATAAAGAACTTCTTATCATCCTTTAAAAACGTATCTTTACGCGGATTATCTTTTATCGTTTCAATAACGGCACTATTATTATTGTCATCATAGTCATCAAAATCTTCTTCATCCAAAAAAGGACACATTAGCGCAACTCCTCTATTGGTGTAACTCCGATTATTTCAAACGCAGACTCGATCACATTCTGCACTGCCTTCAACAATGCCATTTTCGCACAAGTCTTATTATAATCATCTGCGCTGATAAAACGTAACTGAGTATTTTCCTTTCCTTGGTTCCACAGTGCGTGAAATTTCGCTGCAACTTCGGACAGATAAAACGCCAATCTATGTGGTTCTCTGTTTTTCGCTGCCATAACTATTTGACGAGGATAGTCACACAGAGTTTTAACCATAATTATATCTTCATCTTCAAGCAAATTTATATCGGCTTCATTAATTGCTTCCTTTAAATTTATATCAGGAAAAGTTTGTTTAAACTGTCTGAAAACAGAATGAGTTCGCGCATATGCGTATTGTACATAGAAAACAGGATTTTCTCGGCTCTGGTCTACAACCTTTTTAAAATCAAAATCTAATGGAGCATCATCACGACGTGTAAGCATTATAAATCTGATTACATCTTTGCCGACACTGTCAATAACGTCTCGCACAGTAATAAATGTTCCGCTACGCTTAGACATCTTCACTTCACGACCATTATCCATAAATCTAACGATCTGACTTATTTTTACGTCAAGATGCTTTTGATTATCGGAGATCGCATTAACAGCCGCTTGCATACGTTTGATATATCCGCCGTGATCTGCTCCCCAAAAATCGATCATTTCATCAAATTTTCGATCAATTTTGTTTTTGTGATAAGCTATATCAGAAGCAAAATAGGTCCAAGATCCATCAGATTTTTGTAACGGACGATCTACCTCATCTCCGAATTGCGTCGACTTAAACAACAGTTGCTCGCGAGGTTCCCAATCATCCGGTTCTTTTCCTTTCGGAATATCCAACACACCATGATAGATTAATCCTTTTTTCTCAAGAAAATCTATCGCTCTCTCAACTGCTCCATCATTCACTAAATCTTTTTCTGAAGAAAATACATCGTGATGAATACCCAACGCATCGAGATCGCTTTTTATCATCTCCATCATATCTGAGATAGCAAAATTTTTGAAAAAATCCAGCCAATCATGTTCACTTTTTCCGACAAAAGTATCACCATACTGATCTACGATTTTCTTAGCGGTATCAATAAGATATTCTCCCGGATAAGCCCACTCAGGAAGCTCATTTTCTGCTTTTCTTAGCAATTCTAAATACCTATGATACAGAGATTTCGCCAAAATCTCGATTTGCTTGCCCGCGTCATTTATATAGTATTCTTTCGTTACATTATATCCGACAAAAGACAATAAATTTGCGAGAACGTCGCCTGAAATAGCGCCACGAGCGTGTCCCGCATGCAACGGACCAGTGGGATTTGCCGAAACATACTCGATATTTACTTTAATGCCTTTACCAAGATCACATTTTCCGTAATTTTTATCTGAAATTTCGCGTATTTGCTCTTTCAATAATGTTTGAGGAA
>CAJOEB010000046.1 GCA_905233775.1 uncultured Alphaproteobacteria bacterium
TGTCTGTCTATCCTACTAGAAATTAGCGAAATAAAAGTTGGTGGAATAGATAAAAATCTTGATATTTTCAATAATATAAGTATACATTTATTTCAGTAATAGTTTATTAGAGTTGTTCTTGAGAAGTTGAAAACAGTATTTTGAGACTTTTGATTTTCAGAAGCTGAAAGAACAGAAAATGACTTTTGCAAGAGATCTATTCAATAGGGAGTGTGTTGGTGAAGCGTTTTAATGCAATGTCGCTGTGTTTTATCTTTTTTTTGCTTTTTTATACGACTGAAAATATCTATTCTGCAGATCCTTTACCAATGCCTGCTCATGGTGCTGATTTAAAAAAGGATTTGCACAGAAGATTGCACAGAGTAAAAATAATTCTTGCACAAAGAAGATATGAGAATGTGTTTAAACAAGTAGGTGCCTTAACAATTGCTTCTCATGAGTTATGTAATTATTTCGATTTTTCAGGAAGACTTAATCCTATTTATAAAAAAATGTCACGTGTTAGAGAAGCTCATCTGAGGTGGTATCTTGTTTGTGTATGGGCTCAAATGCAAGCAACAGGTTTTGGAAATAATCGGGAATTATTTTCAGGGATTATAAAAGTTGCATCTCCATTATTTACGTCAAAATTTGAAGAATCATTACGAAAATTAAGAGTTCGCAAAGAAAATCTGCTAAGAATATGTGAATGTAGCCAAAGAATTTTTGAAAAGGAAATAGAGAAAAGTAAGCCTAAAGTTCTGCAGTCAACTGTTGATAATGAAGAGTCAGATTTTCTTTCTTCTAGTGATACGGAACTTGAAGAAAACTAGATGTCTTATAAAAATCGAAAACAACATTTTTAAGAATTTGATTCTTAAGGATCATAAATATCCAAAAACTACTTTTGCAAGATATATACTAAAGAAAACTATCGTTTAACAATTTTCTTACTATTGATGGAGTAAAATACATACAGAGGAGGTCTGTTTGTATGCCATCTGCAAATCAGTTGTTTAGAAGTATAGGCGAAGTATTTTTTGATAAAAATTTGCTTACAAAAGAGCAGATTTCAATAGTATTACGTACACAAAAAAAGAATAACAACTATTTATTTGGTCAACTTGCAGTAAAACTTGGTTTTTTAAGTGAAGATGATTTGTTGCAAATACTGTCTGAAATTTACTCTGTAAAACCTGTAAAAATGGAGTTCTTATATATTCCGCCAAATACTTTGAATTTTCTTGATCAAAATGTTGCCATTTCTTTTTTTGCTGTTCCGTTTTATTCAGATGATTTTTGCGTAAAAATCGCTATATCTGATCCGGGAAATATAAGAGCGATAGATAAAATTATCTCTGTTTGTAAGAGTAAGGGACGAAAAGCAGAATTTTTTGTTGCAAAAGAAAGTGAAATTTTGCGTTTTCTTGAACTTATAAAATGTAATTCCGGTGATGTTTCTAAAAATGATTCGTTGTTTTTATTGAATAAAATTATTTTTGAAGCAGTAGAAGCGAAAGCCAGTGATATTCATTTTGAACCTACAGAAAATTTTGTTGGAGTTCGTTTTCGCATAGATGGAATTTTAAAAGAGATAACTAAAATAAATTTTGAAGCTTGGAGTCGAATAAAATCAAAAATAAAAATTATTTCTAAAATGGATATAACAGAAAATCGACGAGCACAAAACGGACATGCGCGAATATCTTTGGCAGGTAAAACCATCGATTTGAGAGTAGCGACTGTTTGCAGTGCATTTGGAGAAAATGTTACCGTACGAATTTTTGATTTAAACAATGGTGTTAAGAATTTGATTGAACTCGGCTTTTCAAAAAAAGATTTTTTATGGCTAAAAAATATAGTTTCGCATCCGTATGGTATTTTTTTGATAGTCGGTCCGACAGGTTCAGGAAAAACTACGACATTATATTCTCTCGTCAATGAAATAAAATCACCGAATGTAAATATCATTACACTTGAAGATCCGATTGAGTACCAAATAGATGGTGTTAGACAGCTTGAACTTCGCGAAGATGGCTTGATGTCATTTGCAGATGGTATAAAGGCGATTTTGCGGCAAGATCCTGATGTTATGTTGGTCGGAGAAATAAGAGACGAAGAAACTGCAGCAACAGCTGTTCGCGCATCGCTTACAGGACGGTTGGTTTTGGCGACTCTGCATGCGTCTACACCAAATGATGCTTTGAGACGATTAACAGATCTTGGTTTAAAATTATCGGATTTTGTTCCATCATTACTTGGAATTTTTTCGCAGAGGTTGGTTAGATATACAAATGGGCATGCAGGCAGATTTCCGGTGACGGAGTACATATCTTTTTCCGACGATTTAAAACAGAAAATTTTGTTCTCAGATGACATAACTAATTGCACGCCGTCTCAAACTTTTATTAGCTCGGTAAAAAGTGCGTTAGAGAACGATCTTACAAATATAGAAGAAATAGAAAGAGTGTTTGGAAATGCTTTTATATAAATACACGGCAATATCCAAAGATGGAGAAAAGATTTCAGGATCTGTTTTTGCGGAAAATTATAAATCTGCATATGAAATTATATATTCTCGAAAAAGGTATCCTATAAATATTACAGAAATTCCGACTTCTTCATCGAAAAAAGTAAATGTTGAAGATCTGTTAATGTTTTTCTTGCACATCGATTTACAATTAAAATGCAAAGCAAGGATAAATAGCAAAATTCTGCAATCTTCATTAGCAGCTATATTGATTGATCTAAAAAACGGAATATCACTTGGTGAAGCTTTTGAAAAGTGTGAGAAAATTTTTGATCCGGTAATAATCGGATTGTTGCGATCAGCAGAACAGACCGGAAAAATCTCTGATATTATCTCAAACATTTTAAAATTTTTGAAACTACAATCTGAATGGAAGAATAATATTAAACGTGCAATTGCCTATCCTATTTTTATTACGTGCATAGCTGTATTAGTTTTGATCTTTTGTATTACTTTACTCGGACCGCAAATTTCGTCATTAATCCAAGACTTTGGGGCGGGAGATATACCGTTTCTGACTGAATTTATTATAGAATTGCTACCAAGTTTTTTCAAAAGTTTGATTTATTTTGTGCCTTTGTTATTTGTATTAATTTTTCTTTTCATTTCCAATGCGAAAGCACGATTTTTTTTGATGAATATCATTTTACAAATTCCGAAAATCGGCTCATTAATAATAAAAACTAATTTTTGGCAGGTTTGTAAGATTTTACATATAGCTTTGGATGCTAAATTAGATTTTATATCAGCAATGGATATAGCAATAACATCCGTAAAAATAGAAAATATAAGAAATGAAATTATTTCTGCTCGTAAAAAGATTATTGAAGGCTATTCAATTTCTGATGCATTTTCATGCGCAAAATTTATTTCAAAAACAGCAATCTCAGCTATTGATATAGGAGAAGAAAGCAATGATCTGTCAGCAAGCTTTTCTAATATTAGCGATCATCAATATGAAGAAATAATTTTGGATATAAAAGCTTTGGGGCAATCATTAAGTATCGGACTAACTTTATTTACGGGAATGATTTTTGTGTTGATAATTTGCGGTTTGTTCTTTCCAATTTATAGTTATATTGAAATTGCAGGTGCGTGATGCTTGCGTTGATTGGAGAGAACAAAGTGAGGCTTTTTTATGGTGAAGAAAAAGGAAACACTTCAGTTTCTTTAACTTATGATGAGTTTTTTAGAAATCACAGCAAAAATATTTCGAAAATAGTTTTGGATAGAAGTTGTATTGATTTTTCTTTGGATAAGATAAAAAGCAGCAGCTTTTATGATGCTTTTAGCAGTCTACAATGTAAACGAAAAATTTCATGCGAGAACGAGCGCATATTTTTGGTCAATAAAAAACACATTTCTTTATTTTCTAAAAACGATTTTTTTATACAAACAAATACGATAAATGATCTTCAGTTATATAAAAATATAAACGCAATTGTTGATGAAATATTTCTTATGGAGTATGCAATATGTGAGTTGTGTAAAACTGTAACAGTTATTGGAGATAATACTTGGTGGTTGTATGTTGCCGAACATAAATCCAGTGGTATAAAAATAGTTGCGGGACTAGGAAATGGAATAGTGTATTCGCGACTTTTTAATGAACGATCAGAAACAGAACGAAAAATTATTGAGACAATAAAATTTCTGACAAGAGAAGGGCTAAATGAGGATATCAAAATCATTTCTTTTTGTGATGATTTGCAAGTAGAAAATTTAAGTATCATAAATCCGGGATTTAGTTCGAAAGATATCGAGATAGATTTAGTACAACTCATTGAGAGTAAACGTATAACTCAGAAATTTTCCAAGGATAATTACATTAGGAGATTTTTTAACGAGAATAGCAATTATATTTTTTCTTTTCTCGTTTTGTGCTTTTGTATATGTATTTTTTCTTTTGGATATTTATGCGATGAACATGCGAGTTTAAAAAGTTTTATAAGGATAAATGAAAATCAATTGCGTTTATCAACTAAAGACAATTCAAAAACTTTGTCAGTAGAAATTAATCCTGATAATTTAGATTATGTAAAGAGCTTCGTTGATGTTCAATCACAAATAAACAATCCAGTTCAAAGCATAAAAATTATCTCGGATTTTTTGAAAAAATATAGCATAACGGCAGAAAAAGTTTTTTTGGAAAATGATAAAAATGATATAAAAATCAGATGTACATTATCTTTTGATCAGTTAAATAAGTTGAAAAAATTTTCAAGCGATTTTATGAAAATCGAAATAAATGAACTTGAAAAAATAAATGCAGAATACGAAGAATTAGATGATTCTTTTGATAAAAATTATGGTGTGGAGATATGCGTAAGGCTGAAATAAAAATCTGCATTATTTCTATTATCATAATTGCAATGCTGATATTTTGCTTTTTAAAAGAGCATGAAATTCAAAATTTGAGAGAAGAAAAAACAGAATTAATGCAAAAGAAAAAAGAGATCCAAGAATTATCTGAAAAAATTTCTAATATGCATTTTGTATTTACGAAAACGCAGGATAAATTTATAGAGCCTCATGATGATATAAAAAAAATTCTTATGCGAATTGCGAAAAAATCTCATGTAAAACAGGTGAAATTAAAGAGAAAAAAAGAAGCTCAAAAGTATTTCGATATTCTTGAATTTGAAGTGCAATTTTCTGCGGAAAGTGAGAAATACGTATATAGTTTTATCGAGAATATACGTAATGAATTTAATTGCATATTTGATAGTATAAAAATCATAAAGAAAGAAAAGAAAAATTTTATTGCGAAAATTAAATGCCGACATTTTCAATATAAATTTTTTAATAAATATATTGAGATAAGTCCGATAAAGAAAAAAAGGATTATGATAAATCGTCTGCAATTATTTCAAAAAGATGGCGACGATAAAAAATATTTTCTGCATGGTATCATTGATCAATCAAAAGCATATATAAATAATGAATGGAAAAGAGTAGGGGATATGATCGGCGATTATACGATAGAAACTATTTCAGGAGATTCGATTACTTTAAAAGGAGAAGATGAACAGTTAGCAATCAATCTCGGAGATAGCTGGTAATATCGTAGTTATTTCCTTCAAAAATTATTTCTTTTCTAAATAACTTTAAAAAATTTGTATCCATGAAATTATCTGCCGAAAATTTTTGATGTACTTGAGTAATTATTGCCCAATCAACTAGATTGTTTTTTAATGCATAGTTATAAAGTTTTGCGCCTCCGATTATCCAAGAATTCGGATATTGTTTGATTGCTTTTTCTAAGGAAGGGAAGACAAAAATATTATCAAAGTTCTTTGAAATTTTTGTTTTTTTTAAGGTACTGGATATTATACAATTAATTCTATTTTTTAGCGGAGCTTTTTGAATAGAAAAAAAAGTTTTTCGTCCCATAATTATTGTTGAATTGCTTGTTACATTCTTAAAAAATTTGAGATCATCTTCAAAAGACCAAGGTACAGTTCCGTTTTTTGAAACTCCCCAATCTTCATCTACAATCGCAATTAATTTTATAAGTATTTCACTGTTTAACTTCCGATAAAAATTCGGATCGGAGATTGTAATCATCTTTTATTGCTCCGATAAAATATTTTGTAACAAATTTTGCTCCGTTTTTCTTTACTCCACGTCGCGAAATACAAAAGTGTTCAGCTTCTATATAGACTGCTACCCCAATCGGTGATATTGCTTCATTTATCGCTTGAGCTATTTCCATTGTTAATCGTTCTTGCAATTGAAGACGGTAGGCAAAGCAATCTACTATGCGAGCCAACTTACTGGCACCTAAAATCTTTTTATTCGGAATATATCCAACACTTGCTTCTCCGATTATCGGAACTATATGATGTTCGCAGTGTGATTCAAATGGGATTTTCTTCAAAATTATCATTTGATCAATATCGGACTCAAATATGGCATCTTTTATTATCTCATCGACATTGTTGTCATATCCCGCAAAAAATTCTTTGCAAGACCTGACAACACGTTTCGGGGTTTTTTTTAGGCGATCAAAATCCGAATCTATACTTTTTAAAATGTCCTCAACGTTTTTCTCAAAATCGCTTACCAATCGATTCTCCATAAAATACTACTCGATATATTATTGTTCCGAGATAAATTCACATGTAATAAATTCACATGTATATATACCATTCACGAATTATGAAAACAACATATAACAACATATATAGATTTACATGCTGTCCTTATTTTTTATCGCTGCTTTTTAGTTGTCCACATGCAGCCATAATATCTCGCCCCCTGGATTTTCTTATAATTGTTCTTATTCCTTTTGATAGTAAAATTTTCGAAAACTGATTGACTCTATCGTTTGATGATCCGATAAATTGCGAACCATCCCAATTATTGAATACGATAAGATTTACTCTGCATTTATTTCCGAAAGATTTCAACAAATCAGCTAATTGTATGGCACATTCATCATAGTCGTTAACATCGTATAAAAGCAAATATTCAAATGTAATATGGTTAGTATTGCTTTGTTTTAAATATTTCTTTGATGCACTCAAGATTTCTGCGATTTTATATTTGTTATTTATCGGCATCAATTCAGATCGCAATTTATCATTTGGAGCATGAAGGGATATCGCAAGTTTTACACCGAATTTAGCCAAGTCAGTAATAGCTTCGGTTATAATTCCTGAAGTAGAAACAGTTATTTTATTTCTCGAGAAATCGTAAGTTTTTTTACTTAATAAAATTTCTAGTGTCGCAAACAGATTTTTCGAATTCAAAAGGGGTTCGCCCATACCCATGAAAACTATATTTGTTATTGGTGGGTTACCTAAATGTTTTTGCCGTTCAATCCAGTATATAATTTGTGCCATTATTTCGGATGAAGTGAGATTGCGGCGAAATTGTTGTGTTCCTGTGTTACAAAATTTGCATCCGATCAGGCATCCGACTTGTGACGATATGCAGATAGTGTTTCGCCGTTCATCAGGGATAAAAACGGTTTCAACGCAATTTTCATCGGTGAATTCAAGCAGAGCTTTTGCGGTTCCATCTGATGATTCTTGCAAAATCTTACAAACAGGACGATCAAGTGAAAAGAATTTCGGCAAATTTGTTCTGACTTGTTTAGGGACATCGGACATTTCATCGAAAGACATCGCCAATTTTGTATGAATCCACGGGAAAACGCGTTTTGCATCAAGCTTAGAGAATCCTGCTTTCAGAAATTCGTGTATTAATTCATTTAAAGGCAATCCTAAAATAGATTGAGGTTGTTGTTTGGTTTGTTCCATATTGCTTTATATTCTTTATATTCTTTTTCTTATATTCTTCGTACTTTTTTTATCGATGATGAGTATAGAAAAAGTCTAGCATTAATCAAAGTAGCATTTCATTTTCGAATATGTCATTATTTATATCATTATTCGTTTGCATGCTTCATTCGTTTGCATGTTTTGCGATAAGTGGCATTTATATCGTTGAAGAACTTTGGAGGATTAGTGAAATTTCTGGATAGAGCAAAGATTTTCTTAAAAGCCGGAGACGGAGGTGATGGTTGTCTAAGTTTCCGACGTGAAAAGTTTATCGAATTCGGTGGTCCTGATGGTGGAGATGGCGGAAAAGGCGGAGATGTCATCGTAAAAGGTGTAAAAGACGTAAATACGCTTATTGATTACCGATATAACCAACATTTTCGTGCAAAAAGAGGAGAAAACGGCAGCGGAAATAACAAATATGGTGCTGGTGGTACGGATCTTGTGCTGAAAGTTCCTGTCGGCACGGAGATTTTAAGTGAAGACGGCGAGATGGTAATTGTCGATATCACCAAAGAAGGACAGACTTTTGTCATTGCTAAGGGAGGTGAAGGAGGACGAGGAAACAATAAATTCAAATCATCTACAAATCAGGCGCCGAGAAGAGCAGATAAAGGAGAACTCGGTGAAGAATTATGGGTATGGCTTCAACTCAAGCTAATCGCGGATGTGGGATTGATAGGTCTTCCGAATGCAGGAAAATCAACTTTTTTATCCGCAACAACGAGAGCAAAGGCCAAAATTGCCGATTATCCGTTTACAACTCTTGTGCCTCAGTTGGGTGTTGTTCATATAGGTTCGGATGAGTTTGTTATAGCGGATATCCCCGGATTGATAGAGGGAGCACATGACGGAAAAGGTCTTGGCGATAGGTTTTTAGCACATGTTGAGCGATGCTGTTCATTAATACATTTGATTGATATAACTCAGGAAGATCCGATTGGCGCATATAAGATGTTGAGAAATGAGCTGGAATTGTATCCGAGTGATATAAAGGATAAAACGGAAATTGTTGTTTTAAACAAAATTGATGCTATGGATCCGAAAGACGTTCGGCAAATTAGAAAAAGATTTGAGAAGGTAGTTGGTGGAAATGTATATACTATTTCTGCGATAAATAGAGATGGTAATGTGGACAAGGTTTTGAAACGAGCTGCTGAGATCAAGA
>CAJOEB010000047.1 GCA_905233775.1 uncultured Alphaproteobacteria bacterium
GAAAACATACCATACCAACTTAAGTTAGCAAATCTAATGTTAGTCGCAAATGCGTATCAGGAACGATATTCCTATTCACAAAATAATGTTATTTCTCAAAGTGTTAAAGAACTGCTCATGCCTTTTCTTAATCTGAGAATTTTTTAGGAGAAAACCATGTTTCGCAAGCAAATTTTTAATACAAAAATAAAATTAGAAAAGCTGAATGAAAAATTATCAGATGATAATCGTTGGATTTCGGAGTATGAAAATTGGAATGAAGTCTGGGCTTCTGTTTCATTAAAAGATATATCTTCCAAACGTGCTTTATATCTGTTCGTAATAAAATGGAGGCAAGATTTTCCTGCAAAATTTCGCGTAAAAATCAATGATAAAATTTTTATGCCGACACAATCTGCGATTGTTGATCCAGCAAACGATACGATCTTATTTCACGCAGCATTAATTTAATAAAAACAAAGAAAAAAGGAGATAAAACAATGATACCTTGGGACTTCGGCATAATTCAGGCAATAAAAGATCAGTTGGGAATGGCTATATTTCCATCTACTCCACCGAAATCGTTAAATGAAAATCCACATGTGATCTTTGAATTAAAAGATATCTTACAGGGGAAGAACTTTTTGTATCGTGTCGGTTTTACTCTTACATTGGTCGATAACAATGAAGGCAGTAATTTAGAAATTTTGAAGAAAATTACAAAAATTATTCGAAAAGAACTTACTTTGCAACAAGGAGAATTTGAAATCGGTTCAGCAAAAATAAAAATTGAGTCAGTTGAAAGCAAAAAAGATAAATTGATTATAAATCTTGCTGCACTTCTTCAACTAAAAACAATATATGAAGACGAAGATGGAGATGACGATGAGTAATAATAACGACAACAATAGTTTATATGTATATGAAAATGACAATAATTGTGATGGCTTGATAGATGAACTTGCAGAAAGCATAGAATATTTATCTCGGACAACTCCTACAACTATGCCGAAATGGATGGATTAAGCAAATCAAAAAAATAGGGTTATTGCGAAAGTCGAAAATAGCATTTTTTAGAATCTGATTATCAGAAACAATAAATACTACAAAACTACTTTCGCAAGAGATCTAATAATAATGAATAGGGAAAAAAGATGAGCGAAACAAATTTAATTCTTGGATTGGTTGGTATGCCTCCTGAAAGTGCACGAAATTGCACTCAAACATTATCACCAATTCCTAACGGAGAATTTAAAAAGACTGTAAACGGAGAATTAGTTTTTTTGAAATCCAGCGAACTGAAAAAATACAAAAGCGTTATAACATGCAAAGATGTAAATACTCCGATTATCGATAAAATTTGGATTGGATCACAGATAAATATCGGTTGTATACAAAATTTGTGGCAATCTATTGATCCCGGGAAAACAAGCGTAATTTTAATAAGACCTCCGGTTAAAAATTCGATTGCTGTTGTCGATGAAAATGGGGATAATATTCATTATGAGTTGGATGATAGTGAAGTAAAACTTAGCGGAAGTTACACAGGAAAAATTTTCGTGTGTTTTCGTCCTTGGTTAACTATGCAAGTAACAAACTTTCAACTTGAAACTAACGAATGGGGGATGTCCGGCGGTTGGAAATTAGAGTTAGAAGAAGTTTAAAAACAAAAACGAGATTTGGAAAAATCTTTGAAAATCGGAAGATTTATTAGGGTTATTGCAAAAGTTGAAAATGGCATTTTTGAAAATCTGATTATCAGAGATAATAAATAGTACAAAATTACTTTCGCAAGAGATCTATTTTATATCACCAAAGTAATATCACCAAGGTATTACAAAAGTATCGCCAAAGCGAAATATAGCAAAGCTTGATCACCAAAATTTACGCAGCTTCTTGCAATTCTATTTCTTTCTTTGATTTTTTATTCTCGCTGTAACCCAGATAAAGTGTGCAAGGAACTAAAATAATCGCTCCCATGATTACGTTCAAACCAGGCAATTCTGCAAAAAATATAAATCCGGCAACTGCTGAAAACAGAAACTCCAGATATCTATATGGAGCGAGAGCTGAAAGATCAGTTGCCGCAAATGCTCGGAAAATAAAGTATTGCATAAGATTTGCAAAAGCACCGTAAATAAACAGCATGGAAAGCTCAAATAATGTTGGATTTTTCCAAACAAAAATAGCGGGAATAAGTGATAAAACTGTAGTGACCAAAGAAAAGTATAATAGCATAGTAACTTTACTATCATCATCAACCAGTTTTTTGATCATTACATCTTGTACAGCAAATAAAAACGCCGCTGCTGCCGGAATTAGATAAATAAGTTTAAACGAAAACGAAACACCACTATCATACATTGTTATAAACGCTAACCCGACAAAGCCGATTGCTGTTGCGATCCATCTTGTTGCACTGACAGCTTCACCAAGAAAAATTACGGAAAGGATTAAAACAAAAAGCGGAATTGTCCAAAGAACAGTCACGACTTCTACGATTTGGAGATGTACCAATGCAGAGTTATAGAGGTAAAAACTGACAACACCCAAAACGCCTCTCATTATATTAGTAGTCATGTGTCGCGTCCTAAATGAGCTAAATCCTCGTGAAATAGCGAATGGTAATAATGTTACAAAACCAAAGAAAAATCTGAAAAATATGACTTCAATAGGATCAAGACGTTGTCCGATATATTTTGCAATAACGTCATTTGCGCAACTTACGACCATCATAAGAAGCAGAAAAATAACGCCTTGATAGTATCCTTTTTGATTTAGAAAATTCAGCATGTAACACCATTCTTTGACCGATATGTGAAGTGTATATTACAACATTTTTTTAGGAGATGAAAGATGAAATTTATTCTTGACTGGAGCCAAAATTTTTATGAAGAGAAAATTGACTGGCGCGGAGATGAAAAGGTAATGTCTTTAGAAATTTCTCAACGTGAATGCTGTTTTGCTGTAGCAAAAGTTTTTGTTTTTTCGAATTCTTCGGATAGTAGCAAGTTATTATTTTCGAAGAAATATGCAAAAATCGGCGTACAACTTGATGAAAACATTCCAAAAGTTGATTTATTATTTTCCGGAAGAGTGGTTTCGTTTCCTGTTTCTTTTGGAAAATCTTGTGTACAATTGGAATTAATTGCAGAGCCAACAGATTTTCAAAAGCAATTATCAGAATTTTCGCAGAAAAATATCGAACAGTATCAAAAAACAAATATGCATGAGATACAAAAGGAATTTATAAATTTCGATGATCTTTTTTTTAGCCAAAATGATTTGAATAATCCAACAATTTTCTTGGAAGGAGGAACAAATCATTTTTATTGGGATATGCGGAATGGAAAACTTTCGCTTTCTGATATTAATCGTGGAAATAAAACAATAGAAATATCCGATGATCAAATTTTGGATAATTCAATAAATATTTCTTTAGCACGCGAACCATATAAAAGTGTGAATATAAATTTATCCGTAAATTGGACACAACATTTATTCGGATTACTTGATTTATATCCTTTAATCGCAAGCAAATTTAAAGACGGAATTGTTAGTTCGCTAACGAATATCAAAAACAAAATCAAGAAATTATGCGATACTTTTCATAGTGACAGTTATAAATTGCTTCGCTGTAATATTAAAGAAGTAAATCCATCTGCTGTGATTTCTATGAAAACTTTTCCAATGACCTCGAATGAAATTACGATAAATGAAAATGGAGATCCACAAAAGAAGATATCAGCAAAATTCAAAAGATTTTATTTGCATGGAGAGATGTTACTTAATTGGAGTAGGAAACAAAAGCGTGAAGAAACATTGGTAGTAAATGTTGTTAATGGAAATATTGTTCATGGCAGAGAAAAAAATATTCATTTGAAGTTAAATCCCATACAACTACCAAAACAATATCCGAATTGGAGTTTTTTTGCGGAATATATTCTTGGCGATAGAATTTTATTTGATGGATTTATTTGGGAATGTAAGAAAAATCATTTTTCAGAAAATAAGTTCGAGGAAATTAATTGGAAGAAAATTGATAAGATACCTGACGCACTTGCAGATGATAGTAGTGCCTCTTTTTTTAGAACGATAAGAGGAAGGAATGCAATCAAATATGCTCTTCAAAACGCGGTTGCGCTGATAAATTATTCATCAAGATATGTTGAAATTAGTTTTATAGTAGATGCTGCGAATTTTTTATTTATAAATATCAGCGATCAAATTACGTTAATTGGTAAAAGATTTGATGGTGGAAAAATTGTCGGAAAAATAACGAAAACGAAATTAATCGCGAACTCGGATATAAAACTTATGCAAATTTCTATCGCCTGTACATTGGGTAATGATGTTTTCAACAGTACAGAAAAGATAAATGAGTATTTGGAGTCTTTTTGGAGCAATGGATCGGTAGATAAAGATGCAGACGAACCTACAATATCTTTAGAAAATATCGTAAAAAATATCGAAATAAAAAATCCGCCGGAAGAGCAAATTCAAATTTTGAGTACTACATCGGCAAAAACACTTCCGGAATTAATATCGCAACTAAAAGCAAACTCAACAAATATCAAAATTTCTCTTGCTCCGTTAAATTCCGCATATACAGTGTCGAAAATTCAAAAACTTCCTGATTTTATACTGAAATAAATATAAAAAAATAAAGAAAAAGAGGAGAAAATTATGTCATTGATAAGGGGAATTCGTTCTATGGTACAAGAATATTCGCGTTCATATATAGTTGTGAATGATAAAAATGAAGATATCGGTTCAAATGTGCTATTAGCTGTCGGCGACGATGAAGATTGTGCAATACAAATTGTGAATTTATGGCCGGAAACGATAATGCTAACGGCAAAGATGATTCCGGAAAAACGATTTAATGAAACTTTGTATGTAGAAGCAACAAAAGATACAAAAAGTTTGGGTAGAAATAGTATTTATTCATCATCTTCGATTTTTTGTTCAACATCAGAAATAAAAAACAATAACAGCATTTGTTCAAAATTAGTTCTAAGATACGAAGGTTCGGGAGTATTTTCAATTAACCAGAAAAAGCGAGATTTTTTCGGTAATTCTTTTGATGATTATGAGTTGAATTTTGCAAAAGATACTGTACTTTTTGAAAAGGAATTTCTTGCGCTCAGCGGATCGATCTCTGAACAAATAACGGAAAAAATGCCATATAAAATATATCCATATGGTGGGTTTTATGAATATGGTGTTCATCCGAAAGAAATCGCTTCGTGCTTTTTTCATATAAAACCGGAAAATTCGAAATCAACAATAACAAGTTGGGCATTCAATAAATTTATGGCGAAATTTGGAGTTGATCCATCAAAAGACTCGCGACTTCCATCAGGGCAGATTTTTATCGGTATAAAAGAATTTTCACCATCACAAAAGATGAACTTGTACGACGAAGTTTTGGGCGGCACATGCGGATTTCTATTAGCGAATAAAAGTACAGGAGAACAATGCCGATATAAAAGCAATAATCTTTCGCATATTTCCGGTACCGACTTAATCAAAATAGTTTTTATAAGAGAGGAGTAATTTTTTATGGATTTTTCAAAACAAGATTTAGATACATTAGCCAGAACTATTTACGGTGAAGCACGCGGAGAATTTTTGAGATTCGGATTGGCTCCGTTAATTGCAGTTGCAAATGTCGTTTTTAATAGAAAAAAGAAAAATTTCGCAAAGTCAGTGCATGATGTTTGCATTGCTCGATATCAGTTTTCATGTTGGAATAAAAATGATCCGAATTTGCAAGCCATTATCGGTGTCGATAAACAAAACTGTGCGATTTTTCGAAAATGTTGGGAGGTCGCCGAAAATGTTTTGGCGGAAAAGTGGCCGGATCTGACAGACGGATGTGATCATTATCATGCACGCAGTATTAAGCCTTATTGGGCGATATATAAGGAGCCGAAAAGAGTTTTCGGAACACATTTTTTTTATGCACTCAGATGAATTTAAATAAAAAACAACAGAAATAACAAGGAAGGTAGTAATAATATGAAAGAAATTTTTGAAAAAATAGTTGTAGATTCTGCTGGAAAAATTGCAAATAAAATTACAGATGAATTAACAAGCAAGCCCGTAGAACATAACGCAAAAAATATAGCGGTAAAGGAGACAAAGGAATCATCGTTTTCACAACAAGTAACTATTGATCCGCAACAGCAATTAGCATTGCATAATATCGGAGTAATAAATGCATACAGCAAAAATAGGCGGTTGAATTTGATGGTTACCGGCGCAGCTCTTGGATTGGTTTTTTGCTTGTTGGTTTTACCGGGAGAAGTTGTCGGAATCATATCGACAGTATCGGGAATTTTCGGAGCATGTTTGAAAGACGCATACAGCTTCGAATTCGGTTCCTCGAGAGGTAGCAAAGAGAAAGACGATAGGATTTCTAATGCGATTTTAGAGAGATTGAAGAAGTAAATTGACATATATTATAGCAAATAGCGAAATAATCATTTTTATAAAATAAAAAAGACGATCAATAAAAAACAATTATGTTAATCTTTTTTGATATTAATCTCTTATAGTATACTGTTTTTTTTGACTGTGGTAGCCATGAAATGTATGTATATATGTATGTATGTTACAAGGTATGTATGGTACAAAGTATGTGTGTTATAAGGAGAACTAAATATGAGAAAATTATTGTATACAATTTGTGTTATTTCTGTCGTTTAAATTTATTAATCAATATATAAGTAGTGTACGGAAATATAGCTACGAACAATGTTGATAATCCAGAAAGAACAACAGATACGCAAAGATAAAAAATTTTAGCGTATACGTATAAATATATATAAAAGGAAGTTCGCAAATAGAACAGCCGATTAAATTATCAATATTTTAGAACTGAGAGAGCTGTCTTTCCTTTGTTAGATGGATACTAATCATATAAAAAATCATAAAAAAAAGATGGTATTGCGCAACTAAAAGATGAACTACAAAAAGTTGATGGTTTTTAGAATTTTCGTGATGGTTCAAAAGTTATGTGCATTTATGCGATTTTTATCATATATTTTTGATCATATGCTGTGTTCACTAGCTGTATTCATTTAACAATACCCACATTGACGAAATAAACAATAATAATCATCGACCTTATGAAAGGCTCCAATTAATATCCAACTAATATACGTGTAAGATGCACCATATATATATTAACAACTGAATATTCTTTTCATTCTACAAAAACCAATGTCTACCAAATATAACAAAATTCCGGATTTATTCTGAACATATTAGTGAAATTAGTAAAACCAATAGATTGGTGAAGATTATTTTTTAGTCATTGCATTTCCCCGCCGTTTGCAGCGGGGATTT
>CAJOEB010000048.1 GCA_905233775.1 uncultured Alphaproteobacteria bacterium
TATCCATTGTCTGGCATAAGGCAAAACAATATAAAAAACACTTAAAGATACAAAGAAGCAAGCAATTGTAATTATATTTTCCGACATATTTATACCTTTATTTTAGTTGCTTTTAACATTAGAAATGTACCAATACTGAATAATGTCAAACCTATTTTAAGTAAAGTTTGACCTGATCCCGGTTTTGTGAATTCCGATAGGTGGCTAGGGTTAACCAAAGCCATAATTCCGGCGAAAACGAACGGCAATGCGCTGATAACTATTGCTGACATTCTCGCTTCTGCTGACATCGCTTTCATTTTTAGACCTAATTCCAATCTTTTTCTGACGATACCGGATAAGTTCGCTAAAATTTCTCCTAAAACACCACCGTTTTCTATTTGGAGGACAAGAGCAACGACCAGAAATCGAAATTCCTCTAAATCTATTCGGTCTGCAGCTTCTACGAGCACTTTTTCAGGTTCTACACCAAGATCGAATTTTTGGCTGATTATAAGATATTCTTCGGAAATAGGTGGTCTTGCTTCCATGCTGACCAATTTTACAACTCGACCTATGTTTAAACCTGCTTTAACACCTCTGATCATCATGTCTATGGCATCCGGAAGCTGTTGAAGAAACTCCATTTTCCGTTTTTCTGCTTGTGATGCCAAAAAGTTGTATACAAGATAAGCTCCGACACAAAATCCAATTGGTATACCAGTTATAAAGTTCAGAAAATCGAAATATAATATAAATGCGGCAAAAAATATCCCTCCTAATGAACAGGAAATGAGAAATGTTGTAGTACTTATGCTTGTTATACCAGCACTTTTCATAATTCTTCTTACACGATCCATAAACGTATCGCTTGCACCTTCTCCTTGTCCGAATTCTTCATGTTGTACTTTGACGAAAGTAGAGACTCTTTCATTAGCTGTTTCGAGTAACATATCTTGTTGTTTGGATAGAGTATTTACACGCCGATTTAATATAGCGTCATAGTCTTGTTCCTCTTCTGATTTCGCCATTAGCTTGTATGAACCGAAGAAACATAAAAAGGAAACAACTAAGCAAAGCGCAATATCAATAATCTGAGCTATCATCTTCTGAATCTCCCGTTCCTGAACTTGCGTCCATAGCTTCTCTCATGACTTTTAATAATTCTTTATCGAGACCATAGGTAATGGCTTTTTCCAAGAAAGCAGGTCTTTCCGTGCATGCGTCGAACCTTCCGAAAACCTTATGATCTTGTTCTCCCATTGGTACAAACTTAAACAAATGCTGGTATCCGATTTCACCTCGTTCTGTCATACCTGTAGTTTCTACGATTTCGGTGATTTTTCTGGAACCATCGTTCAGACGTTCTGTTTGTACGATCAAGTTTACAGCACCCGCGATCTGCGCTTTAACGATTTCGCTTGGCAGATCGAAACCGGACATAGCGACCATGTTTTCAAGACGTATAAACGCCTCACGAGCTCTGTTTGCGTGAATTGTTGACATAGAACCATCGTGACCAGTGTTCATAGCTTGTAACATGTCTATACATTCTTCACCGCGAACCTCTCCGATGACTATTCGATCAGGTCTCATACGAAGAGCGTTTTTGACGAGGTCACGGATTGTAACTTCACCTTTTCCTTCAATGTTTGGCGGACGGCTTTCAAGTCTGACTACATGAGGCTGTTGCAATTTCAATTCTGCTGCGTCCTCGCAGGTTACTATACGTTCGCGAGGGTCAATGAGTCCTGATAATGCGTTTAACATTGTCGTTTTTCCGGAACCCGTACCGCCTGAGACGATAATATTCAGACCACACGTTGATGCTATTTCGAGAACACGTACCATATGTTCCGTCAAAGCGCCGAAACTCGCCAGTTTTCGTAAATCCATCGCTTTTTTTGAGAATTTACGAATTGAAATGGACGTTCCATCGAGGGCGATAGGTGGTGCGACGATGTTAACACGGCTTCCATCAGGCAGACGGCAGTCGCAGAGAGGACTTGAAGTATCAACACGGCGTCCGACTCGGTTTGCGATACGTTGTGCAATTTGCAATAAGTGTGCTTCATCTCTGAATTTTACCGGAGCAAGCTGCATTAACCCTTTCTTTTCAACGTATATTTGGTGAGCTCCATTGACAACGATATCGGAGATAGCTTCATCTTCAAGTAAAAGTTCCAGCGGTCCAAGACCGATCATGTCGTCGACTAACTCTCGAGCGATACCGATTTGCTCTCGTTTTGTGATTTGGGCACGTCGTTCTTGCGCGAATTCAAAAACGAAGTTTTCAATTTCAACACGAAGTTCTTGCGGAGTTAATTTGAATGCAGACGCCAAGTTGATTCGGTTCAACATGGTGTCATGCGCTTCTTTTCGGAAAACTGTCAGAAGAGGCGATTCTTCTGTTTCATTCTGTTGTTGTTCATCTGCGGCCGAAACCATAATAACCTCCTATAGATCTCACTTGAGCCTACTTATAAAATCCAGGACTTTGTTCTTTACAACGTCCATAGTTATTCCTTCTTTTTCAACGATTTCATTTTCAATTGCTACAGATTCGTTCTTGCCCATGATATCGTTTGTAATTTCTTCCAAAATTTCAACAATAGGTCCTCCGGAAGCTGCCAAAGGTTGTCCTATGTTCGCTGATGCAAGAGCTGATACCTCATCAAAAGGTATAGAATAGTTTATTTTCCTCCCTATTACCTTCTCAAATGCTTCTTTTGATAATGCACCATTAGCTGACATTCCAACTTTGTTTGCAACGATCAAAATTTTCTTTCCGCCTTGGTCTGTGTTAAAGAATTCAAGGATTCTTGCTGCATTTTGTGCCGATGCCAAGCTCATTTCTACCATAATAATGAACATTTCAGCTTTGTTTAATCCGATTTTTGTAACACCAGATACTTCTCTTTGAGAATCAACTACAACATAGTTAAATTGCTTTTTAATGATGTTTACTAGGGTGTCGAAAGCTTCTAAATCAACCACTACGCCACGTACCAAATCGCACAATCCGCCTAGATAATACAAACGATTGCTCGATTTTTTTAAAATAGTTTCGATAAAGTAGTCATCTATCTTATCCGGAGATTCTATAATATCCAAATATGCGTTTTCAGCCTTAAGATCCAGCAAAAGGTTTGCGGTTCCAAAAAGAAAATCCATGTCCATTAGAACAGTGCGTTTAAAATTTACGTTAGCCAGGAGCCAAGCAATGTTTGCTGCGACAGTTGTTGCTCCTGCTCCGCCTATCGAGCTGATTACATTTATTAATTTTCCGCTTTTTTCTATAGTGGTTTTCTTGTTATTTATCGCATCATCAACTGCTGTACGCAAGATAACGTTGTTTAGCGGCTTAACTATGTAGTCAGAGACTCCCATGTTCATAAGATCGCGGAATAACCCGACGTCATTTCTGCTTCCTATAACTATGATATTCAAATTTGGGGCGCTGAACTCTTTTATTTTCGTAATATCTCCTAAAGGTAATTCGGAATCAGATATATCTGTGATCAATACCTTAGGAGTTCTGTTAGTTTTCATGAACTCTACGATTTCAGGTATTGTTCCTTGTTTTGCTTCAGCATATGCCAAGTTCATTTCCTTGATGACATTGTTTATAATCTGTTCAGACACAGGATCATTAACAAACGCCATAAGGTTGTGAGGTAAATCTGAACTGCTAGTAGCCATATAAACTTCTCCAAATCATGTAACTATAAAAATCTTATCTCTATTAAAAAATATTATTAGCTTGACCCCGATCCTGAAGGTGCACTACCGTTTCCACCTCCGCTTGAAGTTGTTACACCCATTCCGCTAAGTGCAGTATCGACTCTTGTTCCAGAGTATGTTCGAGGAGAAACAAAGTCGGCTTTATTGGCGATCATTTCCTCAAGGTTATATACAGATGATATTCCGTATTTTGGCAGATTTTTGCTCACATCTGTATCTCCTATGTATTCACTCCATTGATTACAGTCAGGTTCTTTTACTTTATAGCGCAGTAAGCCTATACGTACTCCCGGTTGAGCGTCTTTATAAACGCATACTCCTTTATCAATTATTCTGCTCTTTATAAATCCATGTTTGTACATGAGCGATCTGATTCTGCTTTTGACTTTTTCCTGAACAGCAAGAAGGACAGGTGCGTTTGATATGATCATGAACTCGATATTTTCAACTTCTGCTGCTCTTGCGCTTTTTAATAGATCCTCAATTGATACGCAAGTTGCTTCTGACAGATCAAAACTGGAGCCGCATTGGAAGAGATATTGTTCACCTTGCTCTTCCGCTTCTATTGCTGCAAATTCCGGAGTATATCCGTCTTCAACTTTTACCTGCTTATCACAACCATTTATGAGAAACAAAGCAGATATCAGAGGTAACCACCTGAAATTTTGGCTTATATTTTTCTTTTTCAACATAATTTACTCCATTTACTACTTTTCACTATTTTATAGAGAACCCTGCAGTACGTACCTTTTTCGCTTTTTGATGGAATTTCCTCGCTAATATAGATTCCAAAGGAGAAAGCATTCTAGGAACCATATCTGTTGGAGTTTTCAACTGTTTAGATGATGGTTTCACTATATATGGTGTTACAATTATCACCAATTCTCTTTCTTTCTTTGTAACGCTGGAATTCCTGAATAACGCTCCGATAAGAGGTATATCAGACAAAAAAGGTGTTTCATCGGAAGCTGTGTTGGTGTCAGTCTGTAATAATCCGGCTATTGCTAAACTTTGACCGCTACCAAGTTCGACAGTTGTTGACGCTTCTTTTGTTGTAAGATTCGGAGCCTGTTTTGTATCTGAACCTTCTATGGTACTTACTTTAGGATTAACCGTTATATTTATCCTATCTTCTGATATTACTATAGGCGTAAATTCAACTGAAGTACCCCAATTTTTGAATTCTGTTGTATACGAATTCTCTCCTGATTGCAAAACTTGGTAACCATATTCGCCACCGACTTCAAACTTCGCAGTTTTTCCTGATAAAGCCATTATGCTAGGTTCAGCTAATATTGAAGCAAATTTTTCTGAAGCTAATGCATCCAACAATCCAGTAAGCGCAGATCGACCACCATTATACAGTAACCAGTGTCCTCCCGAAGCTGTATTCAATAGGCCTCCACTTTTTAATAAATTTGTTCTTACTTCATCTTTACTTGTAATTTCTTCAAAGAATGAAGAAGCATTTCCGCTTGAAAAACCATATGCCATTCCATTGATGGTATTAGGTGCTGAAATCGATCTCCAACTGACACCTAGGCTTTTTGTGAGTTCTCTCGATACTTCAGCGATTTTTACCTTCAACAAAACCTGTGCCGCAGTTTGTATCGATAATTTGTTGATTATATTCTCGTTTTCAACAAATTGTCCTGCAATTTCTTGTACATCTGCTGCGACTTCCGGAGAAGGAACGCGTCCACGCAAAATAATGGACTTATCAACCGACATAATTTCGACCTCTGTATCCGGGTGCATTTCGATAATCGCTTCTTTTATCGCTTTTATCGGATATGTCACTCTGACTTTGCAATCTACCATGACATTCCCGCTTTTATCGTTGATAACCAACGTTGTTGTTCCCGGAGCCAGTCCCATAAGGTACAAGGAATTATCACTCAGAAGCTGAACGTCAATTATATCTGGGTTCGGAATGAAAATTTCATTCGCTTTGTTTCTTAGCTTGATAAAATTAACAGAATTGACCTCTATTTCCTTAACATTATGATTTAATTCATTAACAGAAATCTCTTTTTTTTCTTTTCCTGCCTTTTTTACGATTTTTTTCGCGATATTTACTTTTTCCGGTTCTTCTTCGTCGCGTGCTTGAACATTATTAGCAGCATAACTTAAACCAAACGAAAATAGAATGAGTCCTATGCAGAAAACATTACTTTTTTTCATTCTAAACTCCTTTAATACAATACATACACATAAAACACATCAAATAATATCTAATTTATTACTAGCTATTGGAACTGCCTGCTTCTGAGCTGGAAGCTCCGCTTTCGCTTGTTGTAACCTTACCATTTTCATCAAATTGTACTTTACTGGCGGTTAATTTTCGGTATACAGTTGCTGATTTTGAATTAGAATCATCAACTTCATTTCCGACGATCTTACCGCTGACAATTTCATACTGCCCGCCGGAACTGCTACC
>CAJOEB010000049.1:0-6906 GCA_905233775.1 uncultured Alphaproteobacteria bacterium
CCTAGGTTTATAGCGTTAAAAGGAGTAATTAAATCGTGACATATCCTAGCAATAATTGCCGTTTCACTTCGCATCGTGTAACTCCATGATCATTTTTAATGATGAAGCATAAATGAAAAAATTGCAATAGTTAATCTAAAATAAAATTAAAATTTTTTATAAATATTCATAAATATATCTAACATAATACAGAAAGAACTAATTTCGAGCAGATAAAACCTTCCCATTATTTTATGCATCAATTGCTATAAATCTTAATATTACGCTTATTCTTAGCAGAACCTAATATATTTTTGATACAAATGAACGTTTCGTACTGATCAGGATCTATATCTTTTGATCATCTTGTTCAAGCCAATTACATCGTTCAATTTCACTTCTTATACTTCTTCAAACTTTTGCATCACTTCTACAACTACAATATTAATTTAAGAAAACTTTAACATAAAATTAACAAAAACTAAGTTTTACTTACTAATTAATCATCCTTTTTACTAGTTGATGATAAACATCCTATTTGTTCCAGATATGTCCTTGCAATAGCTGTAGTTGCTTTTGAACCGTCTTTTCCAAAGTCAACTTCAACTTTATACTTTTCCCTAATAAATGTTCTTAAAGCACCAGCTAAACATTCAACATAAAAGTTCTTATCCTCTTTTTTTACAAAAAACCAACTAAATGAACTTATCATTGGATGACTATAAAGAACAAACCAAGACTCTTCATTTGAAAAATTATGAAAGACACCAGTGCTAAAAACAGATTTAAAAACACCTAAATAATCATTCCATGATAAAGAAAATGCTAACAATCGAATTTTCATAAAATCCGGATCAGTAGGACTTATTCCGCATTTTGAAGAAACCTTACAATAATACTGGAATTAATAGCAGAAATATCCATATGTTTAAAAGCTCCAACTGACGACGAATTTAAAACTGCATGAGCTCTACAAAAACTTATTATACCATTCATGAAGTCGTTATCTTGATCTTGAGAATGTTCATGAAATACATCTGATACTACATCTGTCTTTTCTACATTGTATCTACTTAATATCCCATCATTAAGATCTTTCTTTCGAAGTGGATCATCAGTTTCTTCAAAATGAAAACGTTTACTATCACATAATAAATCCATCAATTGAAGTTCAGAAGGTTCACTAAATAGTGGATTAAATATAAATAAAAATACAATATATTTATAACAACTATGGTTCATCATTTTCTCCTTCTAATTCACTTTCCTCGGTACTTTCGCTACTAGAACTAGGTTTCATTGCGTCAATGTTCTTTCTACATAAACTAATTTGATTTTTAATACCTTTGTATTTCGATAACTCATCTAACAAATATAAATTAACTTCTATTTTTCTTAGCTGCTCATCTAAATCCCCAATTCTCTCAAATAACTTTCCTCTCTCAAGATCATTTTGTTCTCGTTGCAAATCAACTATCATATCGTTTATAATAGGTAACTCTAATCTACATTCTTTAAGAAACAAATCTCTTTTTTTCTTTTTATAATAGATACGAAGTTTTTGTTTATCTTCTTTTGATAGCTTTTTAGGTTGACAACAATTGCAGCAATGAAAACAACCTATCTTTCTCAAAACCTTAAATGAATCAAATCCTATCTGTACAAGACTAACAAGAGCTGGTATACCACCTCCTAATACACTTGCGGTAAATTCAATTTGGGGAGAATCATTTATTAACTGCAAAAAAGCAGCAGCACCACAAAATGTTAAACCTGCAGACGTCCATTCGCTGGATAATAATTTTTGGAATGGACTCATTAATACATATTCTCGTTCAAGAGCTGGAACTTTTGCTTTTAAAAAACTTCTACCTGCAAGATACAACCATCCACCTACACCAACATAATCGATAACAGTTGCTGCAGTACTAAGACCAGATTGAGGACAGACACATTCATCGTCATTTGCTACTACATGGGCAAATCTTTGTACTGGAAAATAATGTTTAGTAAAAAATTCACGAAAAGATGCATTAGTAACAAAAACCGTACATAAAAACATCATTAGCACGAATAAAAATTTTTTGCTATTAGTGTTACAAATACACATTATCTATCATCCTCCATTATATAAGAGTAAGTATAACATACGTTTGGTAGGTTGTAAATTTATGTAAGAAAAATAGTAATCCAAAAATTGTAAATAAAATATTTTATATACTTAGCTATAACAATTATTCTTCTGTCAGATATTTATTTGCTACTATTTTATCTCTTTCGATTAATGTTTGTATCTCTTCTGTAGACAGAACCGGTATATTCTCACCAAGTTTAAAATCCCAAATTACCGGATTCATTATACTCTTGCCACCACTAGCGTCTTCCGTAATTTCTCCGACTAAAACCCTATCACCGATTTCATATAAATCTATCCGTATCAATGGAAATGGTTTTGATAATTTTTCACATAACTCAATCATCTTAATATAATTTTTTGGTTTTGGAATATTATTAAAACCATGTGTATCTGCCTTTATATACAAACGTTTCCATTCCGGAACCGAATAGAAAGAAAAAGTCTTGCTATCAACATCTGTTTCAGAATTCTTCTTCATAGCTAAGCAATAAGCAACGAGCGGTTTTCCGAAAGAACAGAAGAACTTATAGTCTATGAGCTCATTTCCTTCTGGTTCAAGTAATTCTTCTGCAATAATTCGTTTGTTATCTATTTTAAATTCCTTTATTCCAGGTGTATTCTCGCAAAGAAAACGTAATTGTTTAACCATATCAGAAACATTTAATTTAGATTTATCAGATACAAGAATTACTTCTCGCCCAAAATTTCCTCGTACGGTCTTTAACACAAATTTATTCGGTAACAGATCCCAATTAATATCTTCCGGATTATCCCAAACACCCAGCAATTGTACTACATGTTCGTTGCCTACAATATCTGCAACATATTTTTTTGCAAAATATTTTGTACCGATAACTTTAGTAATCGGAGACTTAAAAAAATAATTCTCAAGATAATAAGCAACTTTATCGTTCAAAGTACGAGGATGTTCATAGTTAGGAAGATACTCTCCTCCCTTTTGCATAAAAGCATTTTTTCTATAATGTGTAAAACAGCTTTTTAACAATGGATTTTTATTTAATACAGAGTTTAGATAATTCAACTCTTGTTCAGTTTTATGATAATAATATCCACAAAACATAAGAGCCACAGATAAAGCAATTATTGTAATATTCTTTATCATATTGCGAAATTTCATAGGCATTTCCCTTCTTTAAGAAGACGGTATATCAAGCTTTTTTAAGATGTTTTCTATTTTTTCACCTTCTTCAAATGAGTTATCAACGAAAAAATGCAATTCAGGAACACGTTTTAAACGAATTGAAGCACCCAACTGGTTTCTTAATTTATATTTGTTCAGCTCAAGGAAATCTATACATCGCTCTACTGAGATTTTTGGAGAAACAGACGCAATAAATATCTTGGAATATTGCAAATCCGGACTCATTTCGACCCCGGTTATCGCAATCATTGACGCCATAGACATATTTTCGCCACTAGAATTATCAGAATTAAGTGTACCACGCAGCAGAAATTCCGATAAAACCCGTTTTACCTCACTTGCAACACGAACACGCCTAGGCGTTTCTCTTTTTCGGAGTAGATTTGGGTTAATTGTCATAGTTGACGCTCAATTTCTTCCATTTCAAAGCATTCGATAACATCTCCGACATGTATATCGTTATAATTATCCAAACAAATACCGCATTCAAAGCCTTCACGAACTTCTTTTGCATCATCTTTATGGCGTTTTAAAGATTTGATCTCTGTAGTATATATGACTGTACCATCTCGCAGTAAGCGCGCTTTTGCGCTGCGTTTTACCATACCATCGATAACCATACATCCGGCAATGCGTCCCAGTTTTGATACGTCAAATGTTTGTCTGACTTCTGCCGATCCAATAACCTGTTCTCTAACTTCAGGTGCCAGCAATCCGGACATTATCGCTTTTATATCGTCCGTTAAATCATAGATTATCGAGTAATAACGTACCTGAATTTTGTCTCTGGCAATTTGGTTTCGAGCCTGCGCATTCGCCCTGACATTAAACCCGAGAATTAACGCATTTGAAGCACGAGCCAATGCGACATCACTTTCGGTTATTTCACCAATTGCTGAATGAATGACTTTTACAGCAACTTCTTCTGTCGATAGCTTGTTTAAGCTAGCACAAATCGCTTCTGATGATCCTTGAACATCTGCTTTTACAATCACTGACAGAACTTTTAGCTTTTCATTTGTGCTTATCTGTGAGAACATCTGTTCAACAGAAACATGAGAAGAAACCACAAAAGCCTGCTCACGTTTCTTGCGATCACGATAATTTGCTACCTCTTTTGCTTTTGCTTCATCTTTTACAACAACAAAATCGTCTCCAGGAATAGTTGTTCCGTTAAAGCCAACTATTTCACCAGGTGCTCCAGGTGTAAGTTCTTTCAAATTTTCTTTGCGATCATTTTTTATCGCCCGAACCTTTCCATAAACGCAACCGGATACAAAGATATCGCCGACTTTCAACGTACCTTTTTTTATAAGAACAGTTGCCACAGGCCCCTGCCCTTTTTCTACTTTAGATTCAATAACTACCCCTTCAGCCGTGCGATTAGGATTAGCTTTTAGATCCAACATTTCCGCCTGTAAAAGGATCGTCTCTTTCAACTTATCGAGATTTAAACCGCTTTTGGCTGAAATTTCAACATCCATAACCTCACCGCCGTACTTTTCGACTATAACTTCATGATTAAGCAGATCTTTTCGCACATTATCGGCATTTGCTCCATGCTTATCCATCTTGTTTATCGCAACAACAATAGGAACCCCCGCAGCTTTAGCGTGATTTATGGATTCTATAGTCTGCTCTTTGACGCTATCATCTCCAGCAACAACCAAAACAGCAATATCGGTGACATTTGCACCACGAGAACGCATTTCCGTAAAAGCTGCATGTCCCGGAGTATCTATAAATGTGATTTTACGACCATCATTGATAGTTATTTGATACGCGCCGATACTTTGAGTTATACCTCCGTCTTCTTTCATGGCAACATTTGTCTTACGTAATGCATCCAACAATGACGTCTTACCGTGATCGACGTGCCCCATAACCGTAACAACCGGAGGACGAGGTAATAAATCCGTTTCAGCATCTTCTATCTTTAATCCTATTTCGACATCGCTTTCGCTTAATCGCTTAGCGTTATGACCGAATTCTAAAATAATAAGCTCCGCCGTATCCGCGTCTATAGTCTGGTTTGCCGTTGCCATAACACCGAGTTTCATAAGAGCCTTGATCACCTCGCCCGTTCTGACTGCCATACGATTGGACAATTCTTGAACACTGATCGTTTCAGGCAAGATAACCTCTTTTACCACCTTTATATCAGGCGTTGTTTTTTGCACAAACTTATTCTTCTGTCTTGCTCTTCTGATGGATGTCAGTGAACGAGTTCTGTCCTCATCATCAAAAGCTGTATAAATTGATACTCGCCCAGCTCCTGCCGAATATTTGCCTTTCAGTTCTCTTATATCTTTTTTGATTGCCGGACCTTTTCTTGACTGAGATGACCGATCCGGTTGGAAATCGTCATCATCATTATCAAAATCAGATGAGCGTTTTGCTCCTTTTCTGAAATACTGTTTGTTGTGCGAAATCTCCTGCTTTACATATGCAGCTCGAGCGTGATTTTTTGGTTTTTCTTCAACAAGCTCTTCAGCTAAATCTGTTTCATTGTTTTCTTCAATAATCTTTTGTTTTTCCGCCTCTTCTTTTGCTCGCAGAAGCTCGGCTTCAGCTTCTTCCTGTCTGCGCCGTTCTTCCTCTTCTTCAGCTAACCTCTTGCGTTCTGCTTCTGCAATAGCCTCTTCTTCAAGCCTTTTCTGACGTAACTCAGCCTGTTCTTTCTCTTCCTTAAGTGCTCCTTGAACAGCCTTTATGCGACTTTCCAACTCTTGATCCGTCAAGCCTGCATTTTTGTTAAAAGCTTCCGTTTTTGATGCGGAGGAATGAGATATCCCCGCAAGAGGACGTTTCTTTTTTACCTCAACAGTAACAACTTTCGATTTTCCGTGCGAAAAACTTTGTTTTACCCGACCACCAAGCGGACTATCTCCAGTTTTTTTTAAATCAGTAGAGCGAGATAAACTCAAAGTACCTTTTTTTACTTCTGCCATGTTCTAAAAATTCTCCTGCTCTATCAAAAACAATAATCCACCACTTAAAAAATATCCTACTACTTAAACCAATGTTCTCTGGCTTTCATAATAACAGCACTTGCGCTTTCTTCATCTAATTCAGGCAAGAATTCAATTAATTCATCAGTCGCGAGATCCGCCAAATCATCTAATTTTAATATATTATGCTCAGCTAATTTCAAAAGCATCGGACTGGATAATACGCCAAGATCAATAAGTTTCTTATCAATCTTCATATTTCGCAGCTTCTCTTGCGCCTCTTTTTCCTGTTGTTCCAAGTAGTTTTGTGCACGAGAAATAAGCTCTTCAGACAATGCTTCATCAAAACCTTCTATAGATGCCAAATCTTCCTTTGATATGTTCGCCAGCTCTTCAACCTCAGAAAATCCTTCGGTAACAAGAAGGTGAGCTATAACTTCATCGCAATCCAGTACGTCCATAAACACTTGAGAACGCGCATGGTATTCTTGATTACTTTTTTCAACTGCTTCTGTCTCAGATACAACTGTAATATTCCAACCTGTAAGAGCTGATGCAAGACGAACGTTCTGCCCTCGCCTTCCGATAGCTAAACTTAACTGATTATCAGGTGTAAGTACCTCAAATTTATGATTATCCTCATCTAAAACAACTTTCGAAACCTCTGCCGGAGAAAG
>CAJOEB010000049.1:7008-10076 GCA_905233775.1 uncultured Alphaproteobacteria bacterium
GGATCAATTCCCGGATCTGCCGTATAAACCGCGACTTTTGCACGACTGCCCGGATCTCTCGCAACAGATTTTATCTCAATGACGCCGTCATATATCTCAGGAACTTCTTGTTTAAACAATTTCGCTAAAAACTGAGGATGAGTTCTTGAAAGAAATATCTGAGGACCACGCACTTCACGAGAAACATCAACTATATATGCCCTTACACGATCACCAACCCTAAAATTTTCTTTAGGAATAACCTGATCTTTGCGAATAACAGCTTCTGTACGTCCAATATCCAACGTCACGCCACTGAATTCCGATCTTTTTACTATACCGCTGACTATCTCGCCGACACGCCCCTTAAATTCATCATATTGTTTATCTCTTTCGGCTTCTCTTATCTTCTGCGTAATAATTTGGCGTCCAACTTGAGCTGCAACTCTGCCGAAATTCACGGGTGGAAGTTTTGTTACAAATTCCTGACCAACAACGGCATTCGGATCAATTTTTCTCGCCTCTTCAAGCGTCATTTCCGTGATATTATCTTCTACGATATCTTTAACTGTCACATATTTCGATATGGAAACTTCACCGGTTTTTCGATCGATTACTACTCGAATATCATGCTCATAACCATATTTCGAGCGAGCTGCTTTTTGGATTGCTCCTTCCATGGCTTCCAGAATTTTTTCTTTTTCCAGACCTTTTTCGCGAGCAACCGCATCGGAAATTTGCAGTAATTCAGGTCCATAAAAACGAGAATCAGTCCATAACGCTGTTGACATATTCTAAATATCTCCTATCTACATCCAGTTCCACTTTATTCTACTCATATACTTATCATATATTTATATTTTCTAACTTATTATACTTATATCTTAAAAACTCTATGCACATTTGCTTTTTTTATATTACTAAAATCTATCTTTGTTTCAGAAACTTTTCCCTTTTCTTTAAGAAAAACTATTGAATTATCAATTTTATTCAATTGCCCTTTCAGTTTTCTTTTTTCTCCTTCAATAGGATTGTTCAATTCAACTACAATTTCTTGACCACAAAAACGTTCAAAATCTCGCTCTGTATTTAATGGACGAAACTCACCTGGAGAACTGATATTTAAATTATATTTACCCAGAATAATATTTTCTACATCTAATATCGCAGAAATTAACTGACTTGCTGATACACAATCATCTATCGATACCGGTTTGCCGTCAAAACGATCTATGAAAATATCTACCGCAGCCTTGGAACCAAGAACAACATCAACCTTAACAAGATCGTATCCCTTGTTTTCCAATTGATCTTTTACGGCAGCTGAAATCTTATCGTTTAACGTCAATATAACAGTTCCTTTTCGCTTTTTATCCTCTATCGGACTTCTTCCTAGAAACAGTTTAACTGTCTCTAGCGATATCAAACTGTTCTATTGTCGTCAAGATAACGGAATATACAGGATTATGCAATAGAAAAATAATACTTAATAAAAGAAAAATTATCTTCCTGCAACATCGCTAACTAATAGTAATAATACTGAAAATAATAAAATAATAATAAAATAGAGTTCTTACAAAAATCATTAATCATCTTTTGATATTTTTCGGTATTTTTGCGTTCTGAAGTTGTTAAATTCAAAATTTTTTAAACCAATTTTTTAACTTTTCTCAATTTTTGACTTTTAACTCAATATGATTTTGCTCGAACATATCATACGCCTATATTTATTCCATATCTTGCGGCAAGCATAATACAGAAAAACAAATGATCTCTGTTGCAGATAGCATAGGAAGAGATGGCATTCAGAACATACGAAGCCGATAATCTTTATGAAGTAATTTGTATTCTTTTCTCTGCCCTTTTATTATTATTAGGATTATTGCGAAAGTCGAAAATGGCATTTTTGAGAATCTGATTATCAGAGATAATAAATAGTACTAAATTACTTTCGCAAAAGATCTATTTTTCTATTACCTGCTCATTTCCATGTTTTTCGAGTGTGTTCACAAAATATCCATACGTCCAAAATCCTTCTCACCATAATATTTTCTTAACATCCCGATACCTTTTGATTATTTCTTGAACTGTTACGTTACTATTTGCATAACACTGCATTTCAGAACTAATTGTATCAGAAAATGCAACCGCTCTTATCTTTAAAGATTTTATCTTATATCTTTTTTCTATCTTCTAACACTTTCCTTTAATTCTTTATCTATTTTTCTTTAAATACCACTTTTCTGTATTTCGCTGAAAAAATACCAAATGATACATCAATACGCTAACAATAATATGCTAACAATGTGGCTTTTTCGTATATAATAATACTCTCTCATCTCTTCATTAGGGATTTTGCGAAAGTCGAAAATGGCATTTGGAAAACGCTGATTATGATTACATAAAAAACGCATAAAATGACTTTCGCTATAACTCTAGTATACGCTGCATACGGCGGAAAATTATAACCTTAGTGATTAAAAATATCAGATCAGATAAACAATTTAATTGCGGAATTAATTGCGGAACTATCTAATCTACTTTTCCTTACTAATCTACTCTTCTTTACCAGGAAATAGCCCAGGTTTTGGAACAATTACCAACTGATACATAAAAAGATCTGCTCCATATCTGGATTTCTCCGTAACTTTAGGCGATAACAAAAAAAAGCCAAGCTTCGTTTTATCAAAATTACCTCTTTTCCTATAACCACATTCGATAAGCAAACGTTCTTCTCCGTCTTTATCACAAACTAAGTCGGGATGTATTTTTTTTATTTGCTCAGAAGTACCTGTATACACACTTAAACAAGCTTTCCACATTTCATTTGGATTCTGTCCGGTACTTGTTGAACCGTAACAATGCTGATACTGATATTTATCGCTGCTTATTCTTTTTACCCACCAACAATCCATAGCGTAATATATCCCATAAGAATATAAAAACATAGAGTTCGTATGGAACAAATTAAGACAGCTGGCATATGATATTCGAGCAAAATCATACTGAGTTAACTGCTTATCTGACCTTGTATTTGTGATTTGTTGGATTATGCTCGCTGCAAGATATGTCGATGACTTTATTTTATC
>CAJOEB010000050.1:0-5975 GCA_905233775.1 uncultured Alphaproteobacteria bacterium
ATCTTTAGAGGAAATGCAAACTTCGGTAATGGAGGATGTTTCTCGTCTATTAAATACAAGAATTTCTGCTTTTTGGCGTGATTATGAACAGAAAAATCATATAACTCCATTTTCGTATGGTGTGGATATAAACGCATCACTTTCAACAGAAAACACAGTTGAAATGCGGGAGTTGGAAAACCATATTGAAAACGCTCTCAGAACATTTGAACCAAGATTAGTTGATCCGAAAGTATATGTGCAAGGTACCGGAAATGATCCGGGTTCACTTTTTATTAATATAGATGCTTCAATAATTATGGAAAATCGTCGGATTCCCATGTCGTTTCCTGTGATTTTGAAAACATAATTTTGAATACGCAATATTATTGATGTTTATAAATGATTTTTATGCTTATAAATAATTTAGTTTGGTTGTGAGCAATGCTGAAAAACGACATTGATGTTTTATCGGAGTATTACCAATACGAACTTTCGCATTTGAGAAGTGCGGGTAGCTATTTCGCGTCGCGTTTTCCGAAAATCGCAAGGCGACTTGATATATCACATCACGAATCTTCGGATCCGCATGTCGAACGTTTGATTGAAAGTTTTGCATTTCTTTCGGGACGACTTCAGAAACAAATAGACGATCAATTTCCTGAAATTGCAGGCGAGTTACTTAATGTTTTGTATAAACCGTTGATGTTGCCTGTTCCTTCTTGTGTTATGGTAAATTTTAGCATAGATACCGCACGAGCTTCTAAAGCTCCAGGGTTTGTAATTCAAAAAGGAACACAATTGAGTGTTGAAAGTCATTCGGGAGAAATTTGTTATTTTCGAACAGCACACGATCTTCCGATATGGCCTATTGAAATTACGTCAGCAGATGTAGTTCACAAAGAGCATATTCCAACTTATTATGCGAGATCAACTTATTATCTGAAAATCGGCATTAGATATAATGGAATTCCTAATTCAAATATTCCTGATAAATTGCGTTTTTATATTCATGCTGATGCTCTTTTGAGAGGAAAGATTTTTGCATCAATATTTACGAGTAAAGAGCAAGTTCTATTTCAGAAAGATAAAGATTTTAGTTTTCTGTCGGAAATATTTCCCGTAGGTATAGATGATAACGAAGCACTACTGCCATATCCTAGTAGTGTATTTCAGGGATTTCGTTTGCTGCAAGAATATTTTGCGTTTCCTGAAAAGTTTTTCGGATTTGATATAAATTGCACTTCTGTAAATCATAACATCAATGGCGAGAGCTTTTTGTATATTCCGATGGATCATGATTTTTCTATGAAGATATCAACTCAAAATTTTTCGCTATCATCGGTTCCCGCAATCAATCTATTTCAAAAAGTATCAGAACCACTTCGTTTGGATAATCGACAGGTCGAATACTGTATTGTTCCGGATTTTCGGAGGTATCATAACCATGAAATTTATTCCATAGAAAAAATGGTTGCAGTTGATGTGCAAAATAATGATGAAGAAGAAATTCCCGAATTTTTTTCATGTAAACATCAATCGGTTAAAAACGGAATTTTTTGGAAATCCCGACGCAAAAAATCGTATATGCCGGAAACTTTGGGTGATGATATTTATGTTTCTTTTATCGATATAGATTTTGATCCGCAATTTCCTTCAGATAAGATTTTCTACGCTCATACATTATGTACTAATCGGTCTGTTGCTGAGCAAATTCCTGTTAATGGCACATTGCAGCTTGAGTTATCTGCTCCAGTGAATAATGTTTACTGTTTAGATCGTCCTACAGATCAAAAACAATCGATAAAAAACGGAGAAACTTTATGGAAATTGATTTCGATACTATCGCTTAATTCATTATCATTTAATTCCGACGGAATAAAAAAATTGAAAGAAATATTAAATTTATTCGCTGATATATCTAATGCATCACTAATGAGAGAAGTAGATTCAATCGTATCTATTGAAAGTTCTATAAAAACGAAACGAATAAATAATCAAGCATGGTGCGGTTTTGTACGTGGCTCATGCATAGATATAACTTTTGATGAAACATTATCCAATCTTGGATTGCCGCTTAGTTTAGTTGTATCGAAATTTTTAACGGAATATACATCGATTAATACATTTACAGAAGTATCGGTGAAGAATTTATCCAGAAACGGAATTTTGAAAAAATGGGATTACAACTTCGGAAACAAAAATTATCTCTAAATGAGGATTTAGAGCAAAATGCTTGTCATTTTTCGTTTGAAATGGCTGCCTATATTTTGGAACATGGTTCTGATATTTCTTTTGGTAAGGATATTGCTGTAAATCAGGCTCCATTTAAAACAATAAGCATTAATTCGTTTTATCTTCGCGGAACGGAAATAGAAAAAATAAAAAACGTAGACGGCTGGAAAACAATATTCATAGAGCGATTGGCCATAACCGGATTGAATGCGCCTCTGCCCACTCCATATGGGGAACTGATTTTGAGGCGAACGCGAGAACAAGATACAGCTATGGCATCGTTTATAAATGTATTTAATTCGAGATTGTTGGGCATATCGTATCAGATCAGCAAACGGCGATATCTTAATTTGCAAAAGCATAAAAACCGAAATTGCATGTTCGTAAGAACTCTTGCTGCGTTTTGCGGAGAAGACTTTGAAAAAATGAACCGAAGATTATCTCGAATTTCACATTTACTTTGGATGAAAGAGAAAAGTGCATCAGGATTGGAATCTTTGATTACTGCATTATTCGGATTTCATACAGAAGTTGAACAATTTCAAACAATATGGACAGATATTTGTGAAAATAACAGACTTAATAGAAATACACTAAAACTGGGGATCAATTCAGGACTCGGAACAAAAGCATCTGTAGCCGATTTTGGGATAAAGATTAACCTAACACATCCAAATTTTGAAAAAATTTGCTCTCTGTTAGAAAACAGTGAAGAAAAATCAACAGAAAATGAATTACATCAACTAAAATATATAGTTCATAAGTATATAGGAGATTTTTGTAATTGCCGTGTAGCTGTTGTTCCGCAAAATGTTCCGCATCTACGATTGGGAATTGCCGAAAAATGTCGTCTAGGAAGAACTACTTGGCTTACAAAAACTATCGAAAATACAAAATTCGATGCTGCAATGATGACTTTTTCTAACAAATAACTTTTCTAACAAATAATAGATTTTTTTCACAAATAGATCTTTGAAAAAGTCATTTTGAGAGAGGCTTTTTAGTCCATTATAATCAAATTAGTCCACGATAACCTTAGTCCTAGTCTATAATAATCAAAAGCTTCAAAATGCCACTTTCGACTTTTGAAAGAAGCTTGATCAAAATGAATTTTTTGAAGAACTTTGATTTTCAAATCCAAAAAAAATCTCTAACATTATTTTTGTAGTAATATTTTTATACTAATATTAGTGGTTAGGGCTAATTATCAACGTTCAAATTGTATCCAAAAATAGAGTTCTTCCAAAACTCAAAAACTGCAAAAGTCGAAAATGGAATTTTGAAATTTTAGATTTCCAGAAACTAAAAAGATCAGGAGCTAAAAATAACCAAAAATAATTTTTCAAGAACTTTAATGCATAAAGGAACACGCAAAAAGCAATGTTCCTCTATACTTTTCTATATCTTTATACTTTTCTATAAAAAATATCGCTTTATATACCACTAATTTATAACTAAAACTAACTGGCTAACTACCTGTGTCTATATAAAAACTATAGATTTTTTCCGATTAAATAGCTGGTTTTATCTCTATCAATAAAATCATGCTCAACTATATTAATTCTTGGAACTTTCTTCAAAACCTCATCCAAACTATAGTCTTTATCGTATTGTTTTCCTCCGTTTATTTTGCTGGTCATATATCTTATGCCTTTATTTTTATTTAGTATATAATGCTCGACTATATATCCTGCATTTGCGGTCAAAGTCCAATGCAAAGCGTATAGTTTGTCATCACTTACTTTTGGTGCTGTTTTTTCAGTGTACTCGAATAATTTCGGAGTACTGTCTGTGTCCGCCCAAGGAGATTCCAATATATCTCCATCAAATAACCAATCGCTATTGTCTAATGTAGCTTTCATAAGCTCTCCTGTTTGTCCTTTCTTAGCTCGAACATCAAACAACACAATAATTCGCTTTCCTGTTTCTAAGATATTCTTCATTGTCATTGAAGGAAGGTTACGCGGAATTTTGATATCCGATTTCTGCAAAATTAAATCACTATATTTTCTAAAAAAGTTGGCTACTAATTCGTTTGGATTACTGTTTTTGCACTTTTTATCAGGAAAACCTTTAATTTTTATTATAACGAGGTCTTTATCCGTATTATTGCAGAAATCTCTAATAGCATCAAACGCATCCGACAATTTCTCTCCTCGTAATCCATGGGAAAGATACAATTCATCTCCCTCTTCAACAGTTACACGCAAATCAAAAAAACGTACACCTATTTCTAATTGTTCCATAATTGAAAGATCTTGAGTTTTTGTCCAAGGAATCATCTCTTTTAGTGATACTTTCTTCGTTGAAGATTTTTTTTCTAAGATTTTTGCGATAATATCCGGAATTTTTCCATCGCTTGAGTTAACTGCATTATCGTCTGAAATTGTACCTGTACCCGAATCATGGGTTCCTGGAATAACAATATATTTTAGCGGTTTATCGGCAAGATAATCTTCATATAATTCACTCATCCATTTTTTTAAATTCAGCTTTTTTATTTTTTCGGCTTTTTCTTTTATCCCCGGTTGGTTGGCACTACTCGAAGCTCCGTAGAAAGGAGACGGTTGTTCGGCATCTGCTGAAACACTGGCAAAAGGCGATGGTTTTATACTATTCCCCCTCCCCATCTTCTCCAGATTAGCAAAATCTTCTTTATCTTTGATAAGATCTTGTATTTCTTTATCAGAGTATTTTTTCGGAACTTGTATGTCGCAATACGCGCTATTAAATAAAATTGATGATTGCAGTAGTGTACATAAACATATTATCGTTGATCTTTTCATAATATTCTCCTTGTTAAATTAATTTATTGTCTAATAAAAATCTTAATTTAAGGTTAATTTTTTTTATTTTTTTATTTAAGGACGAAAAAATATTAAATTTATTCTACATATTTATCTATTTTATATATTATGAATTGATCTTGTTGGTGTTGGATATCGATCGTGTAAATCTTTCAAATAAATATTCAGTTGATCGACCTTTACGCAAACATTTTTATGTCCGGAAAATAAAATACTTATTTCGTTTCCTGTTGCATGCATTGCAAGCAGATTTAGGTATCTTTCCTTTAAGATATCTTTGAAATTATCGTTTATTGATACACTTTGAACATTATGTATATACAATCCTGAATGAACTCGAAAATAGCATTTTTTATAAGGATTTTTTTCAATCTGATTGTGGATATTTTGAATAATAATATGCGCATTATTATTGTCGTTTTCATAATTATCGTGATCTTCTGCGCTCAGTAATTCCCAACAAAATCGATTAAGCATTAGTCTTAGGCATTTTTTATCTTCATGAAAAGAATGAGAAGTTATATGAAATATAGAATCTTGTAAAAGCGAAGATATAACGTCGCAACTCGCTTCATCATTGGCTTTCAAAAACAGCTTTTCGATCTCCATTTTGATACAATCTTAGGTACAACAACAATACACAATATATAATATAATTATAAACAATTAATTATAAACTATTACAACAATAACAATACAATATCTATATATCTATAACCAAAAACAATTGCAAAAAAAGCAGGGGCTTCTGTTGCCCGGTGCCCCTAAACCGCGCTACATACTAAGCCGCCAACGCAACATATGATGCGTCGTTGTCATTGCATGCAACAAAAGCGACATTATCGTTCGCATTTATAGTTTTCGGTCTTATAACGTAAACCATCACGAGTAAAAACCGTGCTTTTCAACGCGTGTCGAATCTATTCACCCCCAAATATATGTGCTGATCTTATA
>CAJOEB010000050.1:5995-10732 GCA_905233775.1 uncultured Alphaproteobacteria bacterium
AATTATAGGTACCGAAAAAACTGGTGGAGGTGCCGGGCTCTGCCCCCGGGTCCACATCGCCTATTCATCACGATGTTTATTACCATATCTGTATTTCTACAGCATTTTTATTCTAACATATGATTTATTAACAAACAATTAAGTATTGATGAAGTATTAATCACCCGATTTTTTATTATTACAATTTTTATTGTTACAAACGAAATATTGTAGTAAACTCACAAAACTATAGGTTTGTAGTGTAAAATAATCATCGGAGAAATTATGGCTCGTATAACTGTAGAAGATTGTGAGAAATTTGTAAAAAACAGATTTGAGTTAGTGATTTTAGCAGCGCAACGCGCTCGTCAGATTTTTGCTGGAGATAAAGTCACTATAGAGCAGAAAAAAGATGAAAAGAAACCTGTAATAGCACTACGAGAAATTGCTGAAAATACTGTTTCTACCGATCAATTAAGAGAAAGTGTTATCGATAAATTCAGAACATTCAATATTGAAGAGGAAGATGACGAGAACCTCGATGAATTGATGGAAGAAGATACATATCGCCCGTATGTTGGTTTAGAAATGCAATCTGTCGCAGCGGAAGACAGCAAAGAGGTATCAATAGTTGACGAAAGTGAAATTGATACTGAGCCAACTAACAGTTAACAAATACTGAATAGGCGAAAAAGTAATAAATGAAAAAAATAAAACTATAAAAAAGCCAAAAAATATATATAAAATATAGTGAGAAATATATATATGTATAAAAAGCGATGAACATATAAACATATAAATAAACATGGTTCTAGACTAGATTAAAGAGGATAAGATCTGAGATTATTTAATAACAATTTGTAAATATTTTCATGACGATGATTAAAACGCCATTCAGTTTCCTTCAAGTGCAAGTTGAATTTTTCACCTGTAATTCCCCTCATTTTTACTAACCTATTTTTCGCAACGCCCCAAAAGTTCTCAATTCCGTTAACGTGGGCTCTGCCATTTGCAAAAACATCTTCGCTATGAGTGACTCTGTAATGCTTTTTGTATCCTGCGTTCACAAGACCATCATAAGCCTTCCATTCGTCACTGTAAATTATTGAATCGCTTGGCGCAAGCTTTTTTATTATTGGAACGAGTTCTGTTGCCGAGCAATTACTTACTATCTGCGTGTAAACCTTGTCTCCGCGCTTCTTCATGCCAAAAACTTTCGTCTTTCCTCCAGCTCCTCGACCTCGTTTGCCTCGAACTCTCTTGGATCCAAAATACGATTCGTCTACCTCGATTTCTCCTGCTTCAAAATATGATTCTGACTCTGCAAGCTTCAATATTCTAGTGCGTAAAAGTTGTAAAATACGGTTGATAGTGTTGCGATTAATCTTCGTTACTTCCGCTATTTGAGTCTATATCAAATCTGCACAAAATAACCGCAATACTTGGCGAAATTTATTCTCTGAAATATGCGCATGTTTTATGTATCTGTTTTTCATTGGTATATCTTAGCATTTCTGCTCAGATTATCAATCTAATCTAGTCGAGAACCATAAACATATATGAGTATACTATTATATGAGCATATATAAATAAATATATTAAATATAAAATTTAAATTAATATTGTGGCTTTTATTTCTTCCAGTCGCTATACTATAATTAGTAGAGTTATTGCGAAAGTTAAAAATTGCATTTTGAGACTTGATTTTCAGGAGATAAAAAGAGCAGTAGCAAAAAAGAGCACAAAAAGACTTTTGCAAGAATTCTAATAATATTATTAACTCAGTGATCGTAGTAAAAAAAAGGTAGTTTTGTATGTTTAGAGCTCTTTCAAATGCCGTTCGTTTCCTATCGATATTTGAGGTTGGGAATGCCAATAGCGGTCACCTCGGATTACCTCTCGGAATGGCAGATTGTCTAACCGCTCTTTTTAGGGTTTTTCTTGTATTTGACCCGGAAAATCCGACATGGCCTAACAGAGATCGTTTTGTTCTTTCCGGTGGACATGGTTCGGCAATGCTCTATGCTTTGCTATATCTCACGGGTTATAAAGGAATAACGTTACAGGATTTGAAAAATTTCAGACAGATCGATTCACGTGCGCATGGTCATCCGGAATATGCTCAAGAATGCGGTATAGAATTTACAACGGGAGCTTTGGGACAAGGACTTGCCGGAGCTGTCGGAATGGCTATCGAAGAGCGAATGCTTAATGCTCGATTAGGCGATGAATGTATCAACCACTATACGTATGTTTGCGCAGGAGATGGCGAACTTATGGAAGGTGTAACCTATGAGGCATGTTCTTTAGCCGGGCATTTATCTCTTGGACATCTTATTGTGTTGCTGGATGATAATGGTGTAACAATTGATGGAAAATATAGCATTTCAAGTTGTGAAGATACGATAAAACGATTTGAAGCGTGTGGGTGGCATATCCAATCTATAGATGGACATTGCGAAAATTCGATTATAAAGGCGATAACAGAAGCAAAAGCGGATCCGCGACCATCATTGATTGCTTGCAAAACGCATATTGGATTTGGTACACCACGACAGGATACTCCAAAGGCGCATTCAGGAGCACTTACATCCGATGAAATTAACGAAATTCGCAAAAAATTAAACTGGTCATACGCTCAGTTTGAAATTCCTGAGTATATTGAGAAAACTTGGCGTGTTATTGGCAAACGTAATCACGATAATTGCTTGGAATGGATGAAAAATCAGTCGCAAAAATATGGTTCACCAGAATTTGAATTTACTCCTGAAATTCAAAAGGTTTTCAGAAGAATTCGTAAGGAATATTTCTTGTCGAGACCATTTTCAGCAACAAGGTCAAGCTCAAAAGAGATTATTTCACGGATTATGAAGGTGTCCGACAATATTGTGTCAGGTTCATGTGATCTTGGTTCATCTACAGGATGCTATCATAAGGATATGAAACCGATCACAAAGCAAGATTTTTCGGGGAATTATATCCATTATGGCATTCGTGAACATGCTATGGGCGCGATAATGAACGGCATAACCGCAGGCAAAAAAATACGCTGTTTAGGCGGAACTTTCTTGGCGTTCAGCGATTATATGCGTCCGGCTATAAGGACAAGCGCATTGATGAATATTCCGACGATTTTCGTTTTTTCGCATGATTCTATTGGCGTGGGAGAAGATGGAGCAACGCATCAGCCTGTAGAGCATTTGGCGTCACTCAGAGCAATACCGAACTTAAACGTATTTCGTCCCGCCGATGCAATGGAAACAATGGAATGCTGGGAATATGCGTTGGAAAGTCAGCGGCCATCTGTTCTTGCCTTAACCAGACAAGAAGTTTTATCCGTACGTTTTTCAGGCAAAGACAATCTATGTAAGTCGGGCGGATATTTGTTGCATGAAGATAGCACTTCAGGAACAGCAGATATTACGTTGATCGCAACAGGTTCGGAAGTTGGCATCGCTCTTGAAGTTAAGAAAATGCTAAACGAACGAGGATTATCGGTAAATGTAAGCAGTCTTCCGTGTTGGAATTTATTTGATGAACAATCAGAACAATATCGTGAGTATGTTCTCGGACAAGGCTTGCGCATAGGAATAGAAGCATCAAACGGTTTCGGATGGCATAAATATCTCGGAGAAAACGGACTATTTTTCGGAGTAAACAGCTTCGGAAAATCTGCTCCTGCACCAGAGGTTTACAAATATTTCGGTTTGACCGCCGGCAACATTTGTAATTCAATTTTATCAGTTGTAAGTCAAAATGGAGAAAGGAGAAAAAGCGCATGAGAGTTGCAATTAATGGATTTGGTCGCATAGGAAGATTGGTTTTAAGAGCGTATTTCGAAGCAATCGCAAAAAATAAAAAGTACGATTTTGATATCGTCGCTATAAATGATCTAGTAAATATCGATACAGCTATTCATCTCTTTAAACATGATTCTGTTCATGGAGTATTTTCAGGTACAATAGAGAAAAAATCCGATTTTGAATTAGTTATAGACGGAAAAAACATCGCATACGTATCAAAGAAAACTCCTGAAGAACTTCCCTGGAAAGATTTTGGCGTAGATTTAGTACTGGAGTGCACGGGAATTTTTAAAACCAGAGATACGGCAAAAAAACATTTGGATGCAGGTGCGAAAAAAGTAATTATCTCCTGTCCTGCCGATGACGTAGACAACACCATAGTGTTTGGAGTAAACAGTAATTTACTTAATAAAGAAAAAGACATCATTATATCTAACGCTTCTTGTACAACAAATTGCTTAGCACCAGTTGTAAAAGCTGTTCATGAAAGTATAGGACTGGTTAGCGGTTTTGTGACAACTGTCCATGCGTATACAGGAGATCAGCGACTTGTAGATATGGGGCATAAAGATGCTCGCAGATGTCGATCTGCTGCGCTGAGTATGATTCCGACATCAACGGGAGCTACAAAGGCCATCGAGAAGATTTTTCCGGAATTACGCGGCAAATTGGGTGGATTATCCGTTCGAGTTCCTACACCAAACGTTTCCATGATAGATTTTACCTGCAGTATGAAGAGAAACACAACAATAGAAGAAATAAACAGCGCGATAAAAGCACATGCAAACGGAGAATTAACAGGGATTTTGGGATATACGGAAGAGGCTCTTGTGTCGTGCGATTTTAATCACGATTCACATAGTGCAATAGCTGATTTACAGCTTACAAAAGTAATTGATGGAACTATTGCGCATATTGTCGCTTGGTATGATAACGAATGGGGGTTCGCAAACCG
>CAJOEB010000051.1 GCA_905233775.1 uncultured Alphaproteobacteria bacterium
TCTTCAACAACATTAACGGAAACGGTGTTACCGAGTTGTTTGTAAAGGTGAGTGTCGGCTAAATCCAGCCTGAAGTCTTCTCCAAAACCTTGCAATCTTGCCCATTCACGCGGAGTCATCTTGCGTATGTTTTCGGTGTTAATTTCGCCTTTAATAGGCGTTACGGGCGTCATTGAATGTTCGCGTGGGTCAATTATCAAGTTGCGTTCTCTGCCCATACCGCCACAAACTAATGCGCCTGATATGCCGTCTAAATCACGGACGATAAAACCGAATCCGTTGCCCGCATTTTCGTTTCTTTGACGATGTTTTCTCAAAGTTTCAAGATAAACTGTACTCAAATAATATTTTGGTGAAATAGGAGCGTCTTCTAAAATATCTCTCAAAGAGACCGGTTTGTTTAACGGTTGTGGAAATTTGAAATTATTGCAAGCAATATCGTTCCTGAAGCAAACGATATAAATACGTTCTCGGTTTTGAGCAAGTCCGAAGTCTTTGCTGTTCAGAATTTGAAAGTAAATTTTATATCCGATTTCTTCAAACGCCGCAATAATAGTTTTAAAAGTTTTGCCGCCATCGTGCTGAACTAAACCTTTGACATTCTCACAGAATATAACTTTTGGTTGATGATATTGACAAATTCTCACGACTTCCAGAAATAAGTTACCACGATTTGCTCCGTAATAGTCGTCATTGAAACCGCCTTTTTTGCCTGCGATGGAAAAAGCTTGACACGGGAAACCGGCTAAACATACATCGAACGACGGAATATCTGTTTCATCAATTTCTGTAATGTCTCCGCAGATGTTAAACTTATCCTCAAAGTTGTTAAGATAAGTAATTTGGGCGTAGTAATCCATTTCACTGACAAATACTGTTTCAGCTTGATTTTTAAATGCTTTGTCAAAACCTAAACGGATTCCGCCGATACCTGCGAATAAGTCAATCATTTTGTAAATTAACAATTAGCACTCACCAACTTTCTTTGATTAACTGCGTTGAGTACCTCTTGAACGCAATTAGTCAAATTTTTTTTTATTTCATTACCAAAGAATCTCAGGACTAACCAGCCATTAGCCTTTAAATATTCATTAACTTGTTTATCACGTGCGATGTTGCGTTCAATTTTCGGAATCCAAAAATCTTGGTTGCTTTTAAAATCGTGCTTGCGGTTTTCCCAGTCGTAACCGTGCCAAAATTCGCTGTCGCAAAATACAGCAATTTTTAAGCGAATAAAAGCGATGTCAGGACAACCGAATATGGAGCGAACATTTTTTCTGTAACGAAGTCCTGCTTTCCAAAGTGCACGACGTAAAGTAATTTCGATTTTAGAATTTTTATTTTTAACGTGCTGCATATTTTTTCTGCGTTGTTCTTTTGTAAGTATGTCCATAAAGTAACCTCCAATCAGAGTTATTTTAGCAATCCGTGTGATTAAATCAAACGAATAAAATCTAAATTTTTCGGGCGTTGGATTGATTGTTTTTTTTCTGTTGTTGATCTCCAAACAGTCGGCAAGTCACGCTGTCAAGGATTCCGTAGGAACCGCGCTTGCGCGGCGGGCTTTAGCCCGTCCTTGACAGCATTAGTGACGCAGTCCGACTATAATTCAACAGCAACAGAAAACAACTTTTGACATCAAAAATTAAGTTAAATTGCATTGCAACAAGCTTTGTTACAAAGACTAATACTTTTTTTTACAAAATTTAACATATTTCTTTTAGAGTTTTCTGACAATTTAGGAATAGATGGTGTACTGACGCCGCTAAATCTAAATGAGAATGAAGTCTTCTAAATGAGAATACTCCAAAAAGTTTTTTTAAGGATTACTGATATTTTTAATACTTTTTCACCTCTAAACCCTTATCAGCGCGCCATTTTTGGGCTTGTGGTGGCGCGCTGATACTAACTGATACAACTGATACTAAAATATATTTTTTTTAGCGATTATATTTGTTTTTACTTAAACAGCTTGACATATTCTGTAAAATCTGATATTTTGTTATCGGTAATTCTGATACTATTTTTGGGAATTGAGGCGAAATGTTGTGAAATCAAGGATTTTCAATATAATGCAGTACGAAAAACATCCCGAAACAGGGGAGGTACTGTTGACAGAGGAGAAAATCAAAATTGCATTGTTGTCGCATAGAATGATTAAACGTTGGGCGTACATTTTGCACGATAAAGACGTTTATTCAGAATTGGATATGGAACAAAATCCCGAACACGTTGCTTGGACGGTAAAACCTCCACATTGGCACATTGTGATTGAAATGGGAACTCGGCAAATTGAAGTAGGAGTAATAGCGAAATGGTTTGGGATAGCGGAAAATTATGTGGAGACGGCGAAGGGTGCGGGAGCGTTTTTGGATTGCGTACAATATTTGACGCACGAACAGGAAAAGCAACAAATGTTGGGAAAACGCTTGTATGAAGACGATGAAGTAAAGGCAAACTTTAAATTTCGTGATGAACTTGATAAGCGAGTAGAGAATCGGGCAAAATACGGACGGGATTTAAATTTGAAGGAACGTTTGCGAATGGAAGTATTGTTAAAAGGAATGACACTGCGGGAATTGGTAGATAAATATCCGTATGAATATATGCAAGATTTTCCGTACTTGGAACGTTGCAGACTGCGTTATATCAGCAAGATAGCTCCAATGCCACAGACAAGAATAAATTTTTATATTGAAGGTCCGGGCGGAATAGGTAAAGGGCTGATAAGTCGTGCAATAGCCCGTGCGATTGTAGACAGAGATTACCAAATGAAAGACGAAGATATATTTTTTGAAGTTGGAGCAGATAAGACAAGTTTTGAAGGATACGACGGGCAGCCTGTGTTGATATGGAATGATTGCAGAGCGATAACATTGCTTGAGAAACTGGGCGGAAGAGAAAATGTTTTTAATGTGTTTGACCCACGTCCGTCAGCTATACAGCAGAATATAAAGTACGGTTCAATAAGGTTGAATAATGAGATAAACATAGTGAACAGTGTACAAACTTGGTCGGAATTTCTTGATGGTTTAGCAGGAGATTACAATAAAAATGGAAATAGGCAAAAGGCTGAGGATAAAGGACAAAGTTACAGACGGTTTCCGTTTTTCTTGGTACTGCACGAGGAAGATTACGATTTGGGAATGAACAAGGGAGTTTTTGATGGGACGCGGGAATTTGAGCAATATATGATGTACAGGGGATTAAGGGCTAATATGCGCAGAATAGCTGCACGTTTGGGAAATAATCCTGAGTTGTACAATATGGAGACTAAAAAGTTAGTGGAACCTGTAATAGACGGACACGACACATTGAAAGGATTGATGATAAGCAGACAACAATGTGATGGCGAAGGTAATTACGAGGAATTTAAAGATAATGGTAAACAATTTGGGGAAACAGTATTGTACAATGCAGATACGCACAAGGAAGTTTTGATAAGTCCTGCGGTTAAAGACAAATAAAAAAACTCGCACATTCTGAAGGAATGTATAGCGAGGTATACCAAGTTAAAATAAGTTATAGGAGGATTGATTTATGAATTTATATTGGGCTGTATATGAAAATTTAGAAGAAGAAATTTTGTCTCTTGCAGACGATATTTTTTTTAATGATAATCAACTTGGAGTTTATTCTCTCAAAATTGGTAATCTTATTATTCGATGTTCAATAGAAATTGAATCGCTTTCTAAAGAATTATATTCTAATTTGTGCGAAGAACTTGAAGATGTTGATAAAAAAGTGAATGAGAAACAAGAATTGTTTTTTGATACGGATTGTTTATCATTGCTGGTAGATAAGTGGAAGATTGACAGAAAGAAAATTCAAATTTCAAATCATAAAATGCAGTTTTCTTTAAGAAATTCTTTACTTTCGCCTTTACATAAATCGCACAAACGTGGTACCAGTGGCAGTAAGTGGAAACAAGCCTATCAAGCTTTTAAACATAATCGCGCAAGTAATTTGACGCAAGCTACTGTTGGAAACTTATTGAATGCGTTGGGAGCATTATATATTCTTAATCTCTATTACAGTAATGATTTGTTTTGGTATGATGTTCCTATAGAAGGACGTGAAGAATATCGGCGCAATTCAAAAATTTTTTCGCCATTTATTTATGAAGTTCCAGGAAATATTCTTGCATCGGATGAACAAATAAAAACATTTGGAGAGATACCTTTTGAAGATTGTATTTATTTGAAAAGATTTACAGATAATACCGTAAAAGAGATTAAGACTTTAATTTTTAAATATAATTTAGATATTGCTTTACAAACAATTACCTCCGAGAGATTTATTCAATATAAACAAGAGCATTTGGATGAAAAAGAAAAAATTGACGCAGATTTTATAAACAAGCTTGGTTTAGGTTTTAGAGAAATGACTACAAAGGTTAGGGTAGATAAAATACCTCCTGAAATTTATCGAAGTAAGGAGGTTGTATTGAACAAAAATCAGGAGATATATCCGAGATATGAATATAAAGATTTTTTAAAGACTTCGGTAGCAAAGCAGATGATTAATGACAGAATTACTGAATGTAATAAAAAGTTAAATTTGGTAGATTAATTAATGTTTCTGATTAATTGTTGCGTAAATTACAGCAGTATCTGTAAGAATTAGCGTTTCGCCATTCGAAATGCATAAGTGCACGTTTCATAAAAAAAATAAAGCCCGTTTTTTTTTACGGACTTTTACTTTGTAGTTTAGCGTTTTATGACTTTTGCGTCTTGCTTATGTTGTTGGCAAAGTAACTATTTGAATCTGATTTGGAAATTTAGATTAATGAAATTTTTTCCGTTTTCAGAGTAAATTTTACCGAATCTGTGGCGAGTTACAGAAGGCGTATCAAACTTGGTATTATTAAGCAAGTAATTTTCAAAACTGTTTCGGTTATAAAGATGATAAGCAACGACTTCTCCATTTGTTTTGACAATAATGTAACCTCCGTTAGCTTCGTCTAATCCATTCCATTTCTTTGTTGGACGTAATCCTAACGCTACTGCGCATAAAAACTTTTTTAATTTATGCGGATAGATATTTTCTGTTTCTAATTTGAGAGGATCACGTTTATTAACAATGTCAGATAATTCGGCGCAGTCAGTGATATTTTCTTGGTAGTAAATTTTAATCATTTCTGCCAAGAACTTATCCATTTGAGTATCTACAAAGATTAAGTTTTGGTGAAAAGTTTGGTTTAATGTTGAAACAAACGTAAGATTAGGTATTTGTCGGACTCGTGCTTTAACTTTACCTTTAGTTTCTATAGAATTAATTTTTAGAATTTGTGATGAAGTTAAGCCTGTAACTTCAAATTTGAAATTGGTAGATTGTGATGCGTTAAAAAGTGTCGGCGGTTCTCCGATGTCAGATTTTATCGAAAAGCCGCAAATTCTATTGTAATTTGTAAAAGGGTCGTGAATTTCCATGGTTATGTCCGCTTTTTCTGCAGAACTTGCTTTAAGTTTTTGACATTGGAGCTTATTCATAATTTCATCGGCTTTATTGATAGTGAATGCGCCTTTGGCATTTCTATTTCTTTCACTTGCAATAGATTTGAAAATGTAATTGGCAAAACCATTTAAAGTTTCAGTGTCGATACCGTGAATAAATTTTTCGTTAAAATACAACTGTATAAAGCCATTGCTGTTACATTTATATTCAATGTGTGCATTTTCAGTTTCATCACGTAGTATTCGTAATATTGGAAGGTAAAGTTTTTCGTTTTTACTCAAGTCTTGGGTAATGGTATAAAGTTTTTGCTCGGTGAGTAAGCGGAGTAAAACATAAAGTTCACTCCATTCACCAACATTAGCTGAAATTTGCATTTAGTACCTCTCTTATTTCTTTGGCGATTTCTTCAACAACATTAACGGAAACGGTGTTACCGAGTTGTTTGTAAAGGTGAGTGTCGGCTAAATCCAGCCTGAAGTCTTCTCCAAAACCTTGCAATCTT
>CAJOEB010000052.1 GCA_905233775.1 uncultured Alphaproteobacteria bacterium
TGGCAGTAGTAAGCGGATGATTACAGCATCGTTGACACTTGCTCTTTTTATTATTAGTTGTCGGAAGATTTCTATCAATCTCTTCTTGGATAGCTGTATTTGTAATTTCTATAGTCGTATCGGAGATTTCTTCAGAATTGTCTGTTCTGCCATCAAAACCTGTTGTATGATCTTGATCTCGATCTTGTCTGATATCAGATGTATTTATTAACGGAACGCTTTCAATATATCGATCTCCATCATATTTCATTGCATCTTTAGAACTGCACATACATGTATCTAAACAAACAAGCATAGTTATTAGTGCTAATTTGATATATTTTTTTGTGTTGTTTTTCATAATATCTCCTAAAAATTACAACAATTAAATTTAAATTATTCCTGATGCTTATTCAAGTCTATTATTAGGAAACATCATAATAATGAAGGATAAAGAAATATATTAAATAGACATATTATATATAGATATGTAAAATTATATATATACAAAAATACATAACAATATACTTAATACTTAACAAAAAAATTAGCCGAACGAAATTTCAATTCTCATGATTTCTATTATGAATATAACTATAGAGATCTTGCGAAAGTCATTTTAGGCGTTTTTTTTGTGTATTGATAATCAGCGTCTTCCAAATGTCATTTTCGATTTTTGCAAGATTTCTTATATTCTACATATTTATTTTTTATTCTACAAAATTTGATGATTTTTTCTATGACAATCATCTAAATATCATTATATTAAAACAAATTATTACTATATATATTTTATCTGTATATTATATAAATGATAGTTGTATTAAAATATAGGAGAAGGCAAATATGAATTTAAGCAACTTAAAAAAAATAGTGTTTGGAGTTTTTGCAATTAGTCTTGCAGGAAGTAGCGTAGCCATGGAAAGATCGGATTTTATAATTAATTCTATGGGGGGGGGAATTATAGTCAAAATGCATTTATTCCACTTGGGGTAGTACCAACTGTTATTAGTCACACAGGCTTTATTTCAGGTACATATGACGCTGATAGTACTTTAAAAGTTATAATACCATTTCTGGGAAGAGCTTCAAAAGCTTTTATAGAAGCTGAACTAAACTGCACTGATCCAGATCAGGATAAGAAAGAAAAATTAGCTATACGTGCTTGGTCTGATGTTGCAAGAGAAGAAGATATAGATCAAATTGAACAAATGGTAAAATATGCTACCGTATATGATAGTACAGTTAGTGAATTACATAGGAATATAAGTACATTACTCTCTGCTTTAGAAAACAAAGGACTTCCAACAATTCAACAAATCGAAGCAGTAGAACATTCTTTTTATCTTTCCAGAAGGAAGCTACCGGCTTTTTCTGTTGGTTGTACTTTAACTTGGTTTTATTTGGATTACTTATCTTACAATGGAATAGGCAATGCAAGAAATCGTTTTAAAAATCGTAGATCAGCAGAAATTCGTTCACTAATCAGAGAATTACAAGTTTCAGGATCAATTGATGATACGGAATCAAATGCTGCATTTGAAGCTTTAAGTAGCCATTTATTTGATTTAGAAGAAGACAACAATGATGATTATTCATTAGCGTTACAACTATTATTTGATGATGCATATCCGACATATGAAATTGTAAAGTTCAATGTATCTTCAGCATTTTGTCCTACGTTTCAAGTAAATGTGTATTCTTACGACTCTGACAATACAAAACTGCAAAAATTATTAACAAATATATTCAAAAGAAGCGAATAATAATAACTAATCAAACAAATCAATGCTATATGCTATATAAATAAAAATATATATAAATAAGCACGGAGGTTATCCTTCGTGCTTATTTTTAGCGTAATAGATCTAAGATACAAATACCAAAAATTTATAAAAATTAATCTTCGCAAGTTATTTTTAATCGTTTTATATTCTCAATATAAATAGCATATAGATATATAACAAATGAACATGTGGTTATGTTTTCGCATCAAGATTACAAACAATAAGAGGAGCAAAATTTTCAACGTTGATATAGATATATAATAATATATAGGTTGATATTATAGTACATAAATAGATACATGAATTTTCCTTCTTCCATTGTTTTATTTATTCGCTTCCTGTATCATTTACTTGCTTATATCATTCATTAAAAAAGTTTTTGGAGAAAATTTAGTATGTCAGATAAAGAGAAAAATCAAGAAAAAGGAACACAACAGCAAGTATTTGGAATAATATCTCAATACACAAAGGATTTATCGTTTGAGAATGTAACTCCCGCTTCCAAAATATCTTCTGAAAAACAGCCTGAGATTGACGCGCAAATCAAAGTCGATGTTGCTGAAACAGACAAACAAAACGGTATATATAGTGTCGCGCTAATTGTAAATATTCAAGCAAAAGTAGATAATAAAACTATGTTCATTCTGGATCTCAACTATTCCGGCGAATTTTCCATTTCCGGTTTCCCTAAAGATCTGATGAGTCCGATACTTTATGTAGAGTGCCCTCGCCTGCTGTTTCCGTTTGCTCGCAATATCGTTGCTCATGCGGTAAGTGAAGGCGGTTTCCCGCCGTTGTATTTGGCTCCCGTGAATTTTGCAGATTTGTACCAACAGCAATTAGATTCGAAAGGTCAGACACTTCAATAAAAGACGCAAATAAAAAAAATCAAATAAAATGCGAAAAAGATTATAAAATCATATAAAAAAACGCAGACTAATCTGAGGAATAGAGAACGAAAATGGCTGATAACAATAAATTAGCGATCATCATGGACGGTTCAAGTTTTATTTATCGGGCATTTTTTGCTTGTCCGCCGATGAAATCAAACGACGGCAGATCTGTCGGAGCAGTTCATGGTTTTTGCTCAATGCTAATTTCTCAGCTCTGCAAACATGATTCAAATATTTTTTGCGTTGCGATGGATTCCGGACGACATACATTCCGACTTGATATGTATCCTCAATATAAGGCAAATCGAGAATCCATTCCTGATGATTTACGTCAACAAATGCCTTTGATGACAGCAGCTTGTGGTGCTTTTGGAGTTCCGACATTGGCTCAGCCAGGTTATGAGGCGGATGATTTAATCGCATCCTATTCATATGCGTTATCAAATCGCGGTTATAAGGTTCGTATTATCGGAATAGATAAAGATTTACTGCAACTATTATCTGATAAAGTCGAAGTTTATGATCCGATAAAATCAAAAATTATTACAAAAGAGGATGTACGAAAAAAATATGGTGTTCTTCCGTCTCAGATGATCGATTTTCAAGCATTAGTTGGAGATTCGGCAGATAATATTCCGGGAGTTGCCGGTGTAGGACCTGTTACCGCAGCAAAATTACTTAATACTCATGGATCTTTACATGCAATATATGAAAATGTTGAACAAATATCTCCGCAAAAATTGAAGGAAAAACTGATTAATCATAAAGAAGAAGCAGAATTATCAAAGAAACTTGCGACTTTAAACAAAGATGTTCAGATTTTCGACATTTTTCCATCAATGAAGTTTGATTATAACCACGAAAAAGCGCATAAATTTCTCGCATCTCTTGGTTTTAATTCTCTGATCAACAGAATGTACAAAACAGCTATTTACGCAAAGAGCACTGAGACTTTTTTGCAACATGAAAACGATGTTTTACAAAAAACTATTTGATTAAGAAATAACAAAGCTATATATTTTCTTCGTGTTTTTTATTTTAAACTTAGGAGTAATATAAATGAAAAAAATAATAGCATCGACGGCATTAGCCGCTTTGATTACCCCCCCCCCTCAGTCTAAATGCTGATAGCACAGTCGTTTCGGTTCATGAAGAACCAACTGTAGTCGTAGAGCAACAAGCTCCAGAGTCATATAGCAATCCATCTTTTGACGGTCTCAATTTTATTCTTGGTATTGGCGGAAGTTTTTTGAAGTGTAAAGTACAGAATGATAATGTAACTTATTCTAAGAACGCCAATCGTTTCATTGGTACACTCGGATTAGGTTATGGAAAAACTTTCAGAAATAAATGGTATGTTGGTATAGAAACTTTACTTGATTTTACAAAGAACAAGAAATGGGAACTTCCTTTAGAAAACGGAGTAAGCTCTCACATGAAGTCAGGCGGTCTTTTTCCTTCTCTTGGCTTGAGACTGGGCTATGTAATACAAAAATACAATACCATGGTCTATTTCAAAATAGCAGGCTCTCATTCTTCTTTTAAAGTATGGACTGAAGGTGTACCGGCTGCTGAAGGTGGAGATCAAGAATATAAAGTTAATAAAGTCGTTCCAACTTTTACTCTTGGTCTTGAAAAAGCATTTGGAAAGAGATTTACAGCTCGTTTAGAAGGTGAATATAGATTTAGATCAACAAAGACTGTTGATGATGATGCTGAATTAAAAGGAAACGAAGGATTTAATGTTCGTGCACTGGTTTCTTACAACGTACGCTTTTAATCTGTATTAGTAATACTTTTTTTAAATATAAAAACTTTTTAAACATTTTTTATGCAGGCGTAGCTTCTCGCTCGCCTGTTGTTCCTTTTCTATATCCATATATATAAGAAGCTACAAAAAACTATTTAAAATGCCATTAGGGATCTTGCGAAAGTCGAAGATGGCATTTGAAAGACGCTGATTATGAGTACACAAAAAAAACGCATAAAATGACTTTCGCAATAGCTCTATTTTGCTATTTTAAAACCGGAAGCAATTGAAGAAGATCTTCTCTTTGTTTCCCTAATTTTTCAATCTGCTCATTTAATGGTTTAGCAGAAACAGTATGAGCTTCTTCGATTAATGCTTTGATACGTTGTATCTCCTCCGATAAAGTAGGTGAGATATCTCCTTTGATTTTCTGAAGTCCTTGTAAGCTTTGTGACACATTACTCCACATAAATTGTTTCGGATTTGCACGGAGACGTAATTGCATAGGTAAATCCTCAAAAATTAATGGAGCGTCATCTGAAAATGCATGTACTACTGATCTAATGTATTTTCTTCTGGATATTTCCCGTTGTGCATCAAGCATCCAAGTGTTAAAAAACTGAAAAATTTTTCCACGATTTTTTATTATTGATGAAGCAGTTCCTTCAAAATGCGGCATTTGTGTATAATCTTCATAAGAAGCATATGTTTTTTCTCCACGTGTAAAACCTGCATTTTCAGACGCATTTACGTTAATTCTAAAAGGTCTAAATGAAGATATGTTTATAAAAACATCATATCCTATCATTGCTTGTAAATGAAGAATGCAGCTATCACATGCCGCAAAACATCTCTGACACATATCATTATATGTAATTATATCTAATGAAATATATGCATCACTTGCCGGAGACTTTTGCATAATAATTTCTTTTACTTTTTCTATCAAAACTGGATTGTGAATTAGTTCAAAAATAAAACGCTGTTCACAATGTTTTATATAACCAAGCGGAACATCAAGTTCACCTGATTCTAAATGCAATCCTGGTATACCCGGTAACTGATCAGGTTTATTGCTCTTAAGTGCTTCAATAACTTTATCAAGCTTATCAAATTTCAATCCTAAAGTATCAACAATGAAATGTACATATTCTAATAATTGCTCTTTTGGAGTACGTATATCTAACGTTTTAGAAAAACGTTCATCAATAGTAGCAATATTTACTGAACTCGGTAAAGTTTCAGCTAATCTACCGCTGGAAAATAGTAGAGGAAACGGAATGTGAGCTATAACAGAATGATTATCTTTCCGATGTAAAGATATTCCAAATGCCGCAACGTTTGAACTCGGATCTTCACATAACTCATGTGCACAAACCACACTATATGCTAATTGTTTATGCAGAAACTGAGTTTTTTCTGTTACTGTTATATCAGCACCACTGCTGCTACTACTGTGGCTACTACTATTTTTCCAACTTTCATGTCGATACCAACCATCGTTTGCAAAATCAGCATCTAAGCAAGCAATTTCCTGAGTAAAAAAGAAAGATTGAAAAACAATAACAACGAAATGTAATACAAATGATATTTTTCTTATATCAAGACTACTACTACTCATAATACAATCAACTACCTCTACTTATCCATTATGTAACCAATATAATTATAAACTCGGAATAAGTTCTATCGCTTTCTCCTTTACATCTTCCAGAGTTTTCAAAGCACTATAATCAATAGGAGTAGCTGTGATATTATCTAATGATTCTCTACTATTATAATGATCTCCTTTGACTACAGCGATTAGCAAAAGTATGCCTCTCTCAAATAAAAGTTTTTGTTTTTCTCCGTTGTATTTTAATCTCGCCATTCCTCCATCTCTCTGAGCTAATCCGAATAGCGCATTTGGATTTCCTTCCAGAACATGAGGAATAAGAGCATCCGCAGCTTCCGGTATAGAAAACTTAGCTTTATCAGCTGAAGTTTCTGAAAAAATTGTTTGCAATTCAACTTCGGTAAAATGAGTTACAGAGCTTGTTTGTAATTCCCATTCTCTTTGAAAAAATTCTTTATCAATCCCTCCAACTATACCTCTTGGCCGTTGATCCATTCCGATTACATCAAACA
>CAJOEB010000053.1 GCA_905233775.1 uncultured Alphaproteobacteria bacterium
TTTATGCAGACAGCGAAAAAAGGCATTACAATCAATCGTTATAAAGGTCTGGGAGAAATGAACCCTGAACAACTTTGGGAAACAACAATAGATCCGAATGCGCGTGTGCTTATGCAGGTAAAATTGGCTCATTTTGAGGCGTTGGACGAGATATTTTCTACGCTTATGGGTGAAGTTGTGGAACCTCGCCGCGACTTTATACAATCCAACGCGCTGAATGTTGTTAATCTGGATGCATAATTGCGATGGTTCGACGCAATTTCAGTCGAAAAAGAAACGCAGCACTTAGCGGAAAGAAAAAATTATGGGGAAAGTTGTCAACCAATCTTCTCTCCGTATCTATCTTTGGTTTTGTGTTCTGTTTCTTCATTTTGCTGTTCTTTATGCACGATATGCCGGATTTGGATCGTCTTGAATCCAAAGGACGGCGTGCCAGCATAGTTTTCGAGTCATATGACGGAAAAACGATCGCAACGTACGGTGATTTATTTCGAAATGTCGTTAGCATAGATAAACTGCCGCGATATGTTGCTAATGCGGTTATAGCAGTAGAAGATCGGCGCTTTTACAAGCATTGCGGTGTGGATTTTATCGGCATTATCAGAGCGATGTATACGAATATAGTACATCGCAGGATTGTTCAAGGCGGATCAACTTTGACGCAGCAATTGGCGAAGAACCTTTTCTTATCTCAGGACAGATCTTTGAAGCGAAAAATCCAAGAATTTATTCTTGCTTTGTGGCTTGAAAAAAAGTTTTCGAAGAAGCAAATCCTCTCCATATATCTTAACCGTGTGTATTTTGGTTCGTGTGCTTACGGAATTGATGCGGCGGCTTTCCGTTTTTACGGCAAAAAGGCCAATCAGCTCACATTATACGAAGCAGCTAAACTTGCTGGTACACTAAAGGCTCCGTCGCTCTATTCTCCTTTTTATAATTCTGCCAAATCAGATCAACGTGCGGCGACAATCCTTTCTCTTATGGCTGAAGAGGGATATATCACAGATGCGGAGATGAAGGACGCATTACAGCAGCGGGATAAGCTGAGCAAACTGTCCGTTCCGATGGATGAAAACCGCTACTTTACTGATTGGGCGCTTGAACAGGCTCAGGAATTGGTTTCTACTGACGAAGAAGATCTGGTTATTCGCACTACCTTAGATACAAAACTGCAGAAAAACGCAACATATATTATCCGCAGTGTTCTTACCGAGCAAGGTTTTAAAAACGGCGTTGGGCAGATGGCTCTTGTGGCTCTCGATAAAACGGGTGCCGTGCGTGCAATGGTTGGTGGACACACATACGGAACGAGCCAATTCAATCGCGTGCTTGCCGTTCGGTCATTTGGATCAGCGTTCAAGTACTTTGTGTATCTTACGGCACTTGAAAACGGTGCAGACATATACGATATTGTGAATGATGGTTCTCTGTCTATCAATGGTTGGTCGCCTAAAAACTACAAATACAAAAGTGTCGGCGATATTTCGTTGCTTGAGGCGTTTGTTAAGTCCGTGAATACGTGTGCAGTTCGTGTCGCTCGAAAAACAGGCATGGATAAAATCGTTGATATGGCAGAAAGATTGGGCTTAAAAGAAGTCGACCATAATCTTGCAACTGTACTGGGAACAAGTGGTACAACGCTGTTGGATATTACGGCAGCCTATGGTACGACAATGAACAACGGCTTCAAAATGACGCCATTCGGTATAATAAGTATTCGCACACAAAAGGGAAAAGTACTTTATAGAGCGTATCATTCGAGTGGTAAACGAGTTGTTTCCGCTGATGCCAGCGAGAAAATGAGGATCATGATGAAAGAACTTATGGTCAGAGGAACAGGGCGCCGCGGAAAAATTCCAAACGTCGATTGTTACGGAAAAACGGGCACCAGTAACGATAGTCGAGACGCGAGCTTTATTGGGTTCGCATATCCTCTTGTTACAGGTGTTTGGGTTGGCAATGACGATAATACGCCAATGCATCAGAACATTACGGGCGGAACATTGCCGGCAGTGGCTTGGCGTCGCTTTATGATGACGGCTTTTGGTATGCAAGAGCCGGCGAAGGAAGTGGAAATTAAACCGAACAGCGGCAAAGATGAAACGCGAAAACATTCTGTTGCAAGAAAGAAACGTCACAAAAAGCTTGCGGATATGCTGAGATAGGCATTTTTATTGAAATAAGCATTTTTTTTAGAAAATTTTAGGATATGAGGAGTTGTAGAAAATTTTAGGATATGAGGAGTTGTAGAAAATTTTATGGATATGTGAAGTGGAGAGAAAAAATTTGTCAATGGGGGGGGGATTTGTAAAAGCAAAAAATATCTGGTAGATGAGAGTATTCAAAGAATAGTATAGCAATAAAAATGAAATAAATAAGAAAAAAAAAGGAAATTAACTACTTGTTAAAGAAAAGAGAGTATGATAATTTTCAAATAGACTTAGAATGTATTTATGTGAAAGAGAGAATAAAGGAAATGCAATTTAAGATGACCAGAAGGGGGGGGGGTAATCACCTCAGCAATGGTTTGCAGTTCACTCGTAATGGGGAATGCAAGCTGTCAATATGAAAGTGTAGCAGCGGCGTACGCAGGATGGTACGTAGGCTGTGGTATCAGTTATCAATATACTAAAGGCGATATAGTTTTAAGCGACAATGCGGGTCAAGTTGCTGGTGCAGTTGGTGGCGCGCATATGAGTCTGTTCAATACTAATGTTAGAAGAACAGGTGCAGCATTAACTTTTGGTTATGGTGATTTTATTACAGGCAATTGTTACTTAGGTGGGGAAATTAACCTCGATATAACGGGTAGCAAACATACCAAAAATGAAGAATTGATTATTAGAGATGCAGCAGGAGATCCTCTTATGAACTACGGTTCAACTGAAGTCAAGACAAGAGGACTTGTGCCGACAGTTGCTTTAAGGTTTGGAGGTTATATTCAGTCTCTTGATTGTCTATTTTATGCCAGAGTTGGTTTTACTTTTCTAAATAATAAATTCGAAAATAATGCTATGCCGGGACAAGGTTTTGGAAGTCAGAGGGTTACTCCAATAGTAGGTCTTGGATTTGAAAAGACAATTTTTGACGGTTGTACTATGAGGATCGAAGGAGACTATCGTTTTCCTGCTGACAAAAAAAGAGATGGACTTTGGAAACTTGATGACGATGATGGTGTCTTAAATACAGATAGAATTGACGGCTATAATGCGTCAGTAAAGAACAAAGTTCGTGGTTATGTTGTTCGTGTGGTATGTGTCTATCATTTTTAATTTTATTTAGAATTAAGGAAGGAGTTTAGGACATGAAATTAAAATTGTTAATTACAAGTTGTGCTTTTGTTTTTTTGTATGTGGGAAACGTAGATGCTGGAATTAAGAAGTTAAAGGCAAGAGTAAGTGGTGGTGATGATCGCCAACAGGTACAAGTACAACCACTTCCGCCTCAGCCAGCTCCCCTAGAGGCAGATCATCATCCAAGAGGTGAAGCATTACCTCATGAGGGTGGAGACCTACCGCCGCCTCAAGATGGCGGCATACCGCAAGCTCCTCCTCTTGGTGGAGGTGATGAGGAACATTTAGCGCTACCGCTTGTTCAACCTCAACCTTTGGCCGAATTATTGCGTGATAATATTATGGTGAATCATTATTTACATCCTGAAGCGCCTGCAGAAGATGCCGGTGAAGTTCATAATGAAGACCTTGGAGGAGATGAGGAAGAAGAACAAGGTGAAGAGCAAGAGGAAGGAGCAGGTAATGCCGAGTTGCATCCTCATGATCCTCTTCATGTACCTGCAGAGGAACCACCGGCAGACAATCCTCCTCAAGTAGATCCTGCGGTTGCTCCACCTCCGGCGGAAAATCAACAACAGCCAGGTCAACCAGGCGTAGGGGGCGACGTACCTCCACCACCACCTTCTCCTCTTGTTGATAATGTGCCAAATCTTCTTCAAGGCGAAGGTGCTCCTGGCGTACAGCAGCCAGCTCCACATCCTGCTGATGAACCGGCAGAGGAAGAGGACGCTCCTGTACAAGCAGGTCAACCTCAACAGGACAATCCTCCTCAAGTAAATCCTGTTGCTCCTCCAGCACAAGATGGAGAAAACGCAGGACTTGGTGATGTCGACGTACCACATCAAGAGGAAGATGCAGGTGGCGGCGGCGGAGAAGAAGTTGTTGATGACGCCAATCCTGATGCTCAGCCAGATGTTCATGCCCCACGGCAACCTAGAAGGGGGGGGGTAGAAGGAGGAGAAGATGAGCAAGAGATGGATATAGGAAACTTATTTGATTTATAGTATTTTTTTATCTCTCTTGCATAAAACATCTAGTAATACCTTATAACATTATGTTTTTGTATTTATTGAAAGAGCTCCTTCGGGAGCTTTTTCTTTTTGGCTTTTTCCATGTCTTTTTAACGGGTGTTTTTTTGATATTTTTATAATATTTCCTTATTCTTTAATTTCTTGTCCTTTTCTTATACTACTGTAGTGTATCGTCTTTTTTCGATATAAGAATTTTTGGATTTTTGATATTTTTTTTAGGTTAGATTTCTTTCGAAAGCCGTTTTTAGCTTTTTTTTAGATCTTGGAAATTTATATCCTTGGAGATTAAGAACTTCAAAAATGCAGTTTTCGATTTTCGCAAGAACTGTACTATAATTTCAGTATTAAAAGTTTATTTGAGATCGAAAAATTTGTATATAATCAAATAAAGTATAATGAAATGTAGTTGTATAAAAAAATTCATATAAAAAAATGTACAAGACCAATAAAAACAGAAATTCGAAAAAAAACGAAACTTTCAAAAATTTAGCTTCCAAAAATTCAATGTGGATTTACGGAAAGCATGCGGTAAAGGCTACTCTTCTAAATCCGAAAAGGGAGGTACTTCGGCTGATTTTGCTCGAATCAAACAAAAATTTCCTTGAAGATGCTATTTCTGCGAATATTCATAGCGAGCTGATAGCGAATTCCAACATATCTCCGGAAATTGTCGATGCAAATTACTTTTTTTCGTTGTTCGGAAGAGATGCAACGCATCAAGGATGCGCTGTTTTAGTGAAAAAACTTGAAGAAATGTCTTTAGATGATCTCATCAAAGATAAATCAGACGATCGTCCGTTTATTTTCTTGGATCAAGTGACAGATCCTCAGAATATCGGCAGTGTTCTCAGAGCTTCTGCCGTATTTGACGCTCGTGCAGTAGTGGTAACGGCAGATCATAGTCCGGAAATTACGCCAACTATAGCGAAAACGGCGTCCGGAGCGCTGGAAAGTGTACCTCTTGTTCATGTCGTAAATCTGGCGCAGTCTATCAATTATTTAAAGGAACACGGCTTTTGGGTTGTCGGTTTAGATGAAAGATCAGAGAAAGAATTGAGCGAGATTGATTTACACGGAAAATTCATATTTATTATTGGTAGTGAAGGAACAGGGATGCGTCGTTTAACGAAGGAGGCTTGTGATTTTGTTGCGCAACTACCCGGATCGGAGGTAAGTGCAAATAATATATTAAATAGATCAAGTACAAATAGCTTTACGACACTAAATGTCGCTCAGGCAGCGACAGTAACGTTGTATGAAAGCTGTAGACAAAGACAAAGGAAAATAAGAGAAGAAAGTAATGCAAAAAGATAAAAAAGATGAAGAGAAGAAATAAAGAAGAAAAAAATAAAGGAATGATTGTAAAGGAATAATGGAAAAAAAAGGAAGGAAAAGGAATTTGAAAGGAATAAAAAAATGAATCATTACTATTACTTTTTCCCGATAATCGCGTATTTACTTGGTTCAATTCCATTTGGACTGATTTTGTCGAATATATTCGGCAATGGACAGCTGAGAGAATCTGGCTCAAAAAATATT
>CAJOEB010000054.1 GCA_905233775.1 uncultured Alphaproteobacteria bacterium
ATAATCAATATTTTTGTGCTGAGAATATGCAGTTTTTCGCTGAAAGAATCGTTTGTCATCAGCGTATTACTTGGACATGTCGGAGAGTTTTCTTTCATGTTAGCAGCGGCAGCAAGTAATGTCGGACTGATCAACGATTACGGTGTTAAATTTCTGGTCAGCTTAACTGCACTTAGTTTGTTCCTCAGTCCATTTTGGCTAGTATTTGCGGAACGTTGTCGCACAATTACGGAAAATGTCAATATAAGTTCCGTATGGAGCTTTTCTCAAGTCGCTTTAGATAGAGAAACGAAAAAAATTCGAAATATAACAGCTGATGTCATGAAGCTTTGTGGTCCGGCAGCTAATTCTGCATATAAAACGTTTCGTGAAATATTGGAAAAAGCCTTAGAAAAAATTTCTAAGGGACGTGATATAACCAAAGATCGATAACCAAAGATTGAAGTTTTTTAATAAAAAATATAGAATAACCATGGCTGAAAGAGGAATTTTTAAGCATGGCAGGTTCTATAAACAAAGTCATATTAGTTGGTAATCTCGGAAAAGACCCAGAAATACGCACAGCACAAGATGGTTCTAAGATCGCAAGCTTTTCTATTGCTACATCCGATGTTTGGAAAGATAAAGTAAGCGGAGAAAGAAAAGATAAAACAGAATGGCATCGTATTGTTGTTTTTAACTCAAATCTTTGTGATATATGCGAGAAATACTTACACAAGGGATCGAAAGTTTATATAGAAGGTCAGCTACAAACGCGTAAATGGCAGGATCAAACCGGAAACGACAGATATACGACGGAAGTTGTTCTCGGTAAGTTCAGAGGTGAGTTAGCATTGTTAGATTCTAAAGGCGGAGCAGATGAAGGTACGGCTCCGGTTATGGATGATAAATCCGCCGCTATGATGGCAGATGACGATATTCCTTTTTAGAAATCAAAAATAATAGGAATGCGATTTTTTTGAATAAATTTTTTTGAATAAAATAATAAATGTAGTATGTAGTAGTGAAATTGATTAGGTAGGTATTAGGTATAGATAGATAAGGTATATCTATTATCAGATAGTTATTGCGACATAAATTTATTTTCGGAGATTTTTGGTGGAAACTGATAACAATAACCAGAATAGTCAGGATATAATTCCGGTTGCTATAGACGAGGAAATGCAAAAATCATACCTCGACTATGCCATGAGCGTCATAGTAGCACGCGCACTTCCTGATGTCAGAGATGGTTTAAAGCCTGTTCACAGACGTATCATATACAGCATGACAGAAAACGGTTATGACTATAATAAGCCGTTCAGAAAATCCGCTCGTATAGTCGGTGATGTTATCGGTAAATATCACCCGCACGGAGATGTTGCAATATATGAATCTATGGTTCGTATGGCTCAGCCATTTTCTATGCGTGAATGTCTCATTAACGGTCAAGGAAACTTCGGATCTATGGACGGCGACGGTGCAGCGGCTATGCGTTATACCGAAGCACGATTATCGAAAATAGCCCATGCGCTTACCGAAGATTTATACAGTGATACAGTAGATTTTCAGCCGAACTACGATGAATCTTTGGAAGAACCGAAACTTCTTCCTGCACGTTTTCCGAACTTACTTGTGAATGGTGCAAACGGTATTGCTGTTGGTATGGCAACAAACGTTCCTACTCACAATCTCGGAGAAGTCGTCGACGCTTGTGTAATGCTCATCGATAACCCTGATGCGACAATAGATGATCTTTTAACCGTAATACAAGGACCTGATTTTCCTACAGGCGGTATAATTCTCGGACGTGCAGGCATTATCTCAGGATTTAAAACAGGGCGCGGATCGATTATCATTCGAGCAAAAACACATGTTGAGGAAATTCGTAAAGATCGTTATGCAATAGTTATGACCGAAGTACCGTATCAGGTCAATAAAGCACGGTTGATTGAAAAAATTGCGTCATATGTTAATGAAAAAGTGATCGAAGGCATATCTGATCTGCGAGATGAATCTGACAGAGAAGGTGTACGAGTAGTCATCGAGCTAAAAAAAGACGCCAACAGCGACGTTGTTTTGAACCAATTATTCAGAAATACGCAAATGCAGGCATCGTTTGGCGTGAATATGCTGGCTTTGCACAATGGTCGTCCGAAATTGGTTAATCTTCTCGAGATTTTGAAGATATTTATCGAATTCAGAGAGGAAATAGTTGTTCGTAGAACACGATTTAATCTGAATAAAGCTCGTGATCGTGCACATATATTGATTGGTCTTGCGATTGCGGTCGCTAATATCGATGAAGTTGTAAGGATTATCAAAACCAGTCAAGATCCCGGAACTGCGAAAACAACTCTTATGTCCATCGATTGGGAAGCAGAAGAAATTGCTCCTTTAATTTTCCTTGTAAATGATCCGAACAGCATTTATGTAGATGGAAAATGTCGTCTTACGGAAGTTCAGGCACAAGCTATACTCGATTTAAAACTGCAAAGATTAACTGGATTAGAAAGAACGAAAATATCCGATGAATTATCTGAATTATCAGTGCAAATAAAGGATTTCTTGGATATATTAAGTTCAAAAGATCGTGTATATCGTATAATTCGCGAAGAATTGATCAAAGTAAAAGAAGATTTTGCAACACCTCGCAAAACAGCAATAGAAGAAGCGGAAGCTGATCTTGAGGACGAAGATTTCATCCAAAAAGAAGATATGGTTGTTACAATCAGTAATACCGGATATATCAAACGTGTTCCGCTAAGTACATATCGAGCGCAAAAACGAGGCGGAAAAGGTCGTACGGGTATGGAAACGAAAGAGGAAGACTACGTCCATGATCTTTTTGTCGCAAATACACATACGCCTGTGTTATTCTTCTCGACTATTGGTATTGTGTATCAGATGAAAGTTTACAAAATCCCTCTTGCATCGCCGAAATCCAGAGGAAAAGCACTTGTAAACGTACTTCCGATCAAAGAAAACGAAGCGTTATCGACTGTTATGGCTCTTCCTGATGAATCTGAGTGGGATAATTATGATATTGTTTTCGCGACATCGAAAGGTACTGTCAGACGTAACAAACTCTCGTATTTCGTTAATATAAAATCATCCGGAAAAATAGCAATGAAATTTACGGGAGACGAACGCCTGGTATCTGTTGCCCTCTGCAAAGAAGGTATGGATATTATGCTTGCTTCAAAGATGGGCAAATGCGTACGCTTCCCTGTAAGTGATCTTCGTGTATTCCACAGCAAAAACTCGATCGGTGTTCGCGCGATGAAGTTAGTCGGAGATGATGAAGTTATATCTATGACTGTATTAAATAACGGCAGTTTGACACAAGAAGAGCGCGAAGAATACGTCAGATATGCTAATTGGCTCCGTAGAAGCAAGGAAGAAATGGTTCTTGATCAGGAAATGACTCCTCCGGCGAAATATGAGGAGATGAAAAACCTAGAGCAAATGCTTATTACGATCACAGAAAAAGGACTTGCAAAACGTACCTCGTCGTTTGAATATAGGACGAGCGGACGCGGAGCTCAAGGCGTGAAAAATATCGATATGAACTCGAAAACAGGTAAGGTTGTAGCGGTATTTCCTGTTAATGATAATGATGAAGTAATGCTTGTAACAGATTCCGGCAAATTGATACGCTGCCCTGTAGATAATATAAGAATTACGGGGAGGAGCGCGCAAGGAGTTATCTTGTTCCGTGTTGATCAAAATGAAAAAGTAGTTTCGGCAGTCAGATTAGTAGATGGTGAGAATTAAGTATGGCATCCATAGTACTGGAGAATGTTAGTAAGTCTTTCAAAGACAGCGAAATCATAAAGAATGTCAATCTAACCATAGAAGATGGTAAGTGTACAGTACTGGTAGGACCATCAGGATGCGGAAAATCAACTTTGCTGCGACTTATATGTGGTCTTGAGGAGATTACCTCCGGCGATATTTTCATAGGCGATCGGTTGGTAAATGATGTACCTCCGGCAAGCAGAGGATTGGCAATGGTATTCCAAACATATGCTTTATATCCGCATATGACAGTGTTTGAAAATATGGCATTTGCTCTCAAAGTACGCAAACACAAGAAAGCCGAAATAGAAGAACGAGTGACCAAAGCGGCTCGAACGTTGAAAATCGACCACTTATTGGATAGAAAACCAAAGGAGCTTTCAGGCGGACAGCGTCAGCGTGTAGCAATTGGCAGAGCAATTGTACGCAATCCGTTCGCATTTTTATTTGACGAGCCACTTTCAAACCTCGATACGGCACTGCGTTGTCAAATGCGCTATGAACTTGCGAAACTCAAGGAGCAGCTGCAGACTACGATGGTATACGTCACACATGACCAAGCGGAAGCAATGACGCTCGCAGATAAAATAGTTGTCATGAGAGACGGCATAATCGAACAAGAAGGTTCTCCGCTCGAGTTATATACATCTCCCGTAAATGTTTTTGTCGCGAAATTTATCGGATCAAGCGAAATGAACATTCTGGATATGATGTTTGTTCAGCAAAGCGAAAGAATGGCTGTATTTAAACTGATTACTGAGGAAGAAATAACATTTAATCGTAGAGCTGATTTTACGTTTAATCCTGATAGTCGTTATTTTCTTGGTATTCGTCCTGAAGATATTGAAGTTATTGCACCTGATAGCATGTTTTTCGGCAATAAAATCAATGGAACGGTAGTTTTATCCGAAAACCTCGGAGGAGAAGGATTTATTCACGTAGCATTAGCAGATGGAACACAAATTTCGGTAAAATCAAAGAATTTTAACGTAAAACCCGGAGACGCAGTAAAACTTGGATTTCCATATGAGAAGTGCTATCTATTCGATAAAAATTTAAAGACAATCTGGGGACAGGAAGTTATTACCAAATAAAAAAGGGTATATAAATGCATATTGTTATTATATGCGTATTTCCTATTATATACGTACTTTGCTGAATAAAATAATACATTATTCAAAAAATAGAGTTTTTGCGAAAGTTATTTCTAGTTATTTTTATTTCCTGTTATTTTCAGCATTATTTTCAGCTTCTGTTATTTTTCCCTCCTGAAAATCAAAGGTTTCAAGAAATGCGGTTTTCGATTGTCGTAAGAGCTTTAATGAAATCATAATGCCAGTGTATTCAATATATAAATATAATGAAATCTACTGAATGTAATCTAAATGCATTTATAGCTTAACATAATATTCGTAATATATCGTAATATAATTAATCAGCGTGTAATTAAAACCATAACCAGTGTACAATCGCCAACAGCAAAATAATTCAGCATATTATTAATATTAGATTTAGATGTCTTGTAAAAGCCAAAAAGTCTTGCAAAAGCCAAAAACGACATTTTTTGAAAAACTAATTCTCAAGGAATAAGGAATATAAATATCCAAAAACTATTTTAGCAAGACATCTATTAGCTAACGTGTTCTGAATATACCGTTATTCGACAAACATTAGATCTCTTACGAAAGTATCTTTCAAGTATTTTTGATTTATAACAGTTATAACAATGATTTATAACAATCAGGTGATTTAAAACACCATTTTTTGCTTTTACAAGAGATATATTATAAAGCACGCGAAAGTCATCGAAGATAGAATTTTTGAGACTCTGATTATTATTATGAACTAAAAATTATCATAGTCTAAAAAACTACCAAATGACTTTCGCAGTTCTATTAAGCTCTATTATATTGTACAAATATACTATACGAATTCGCTAAATAC
>CAJOEB010000055.1 GCA_905233775.1 uncultured Alphaproteobacteria bacterium
TAACACAAAAGGCGTCAATGTACTCTACTAACTCATATGTTAGAGACACTGACGCCTTACAAAAAAACAAAAAATAACTTGCACTATAAAATAATAATAAATTAATAAATACTGAAATCTAACTACTATTACAACTACAACACTATAATCAAAGTTAACATAATCAGAAATATTGTGGAATAATTTTTTTTATATGCTTTTATTCACTTTTATCCGGAAACAATCAAGTTTTATGTATAGCAATTAAATTATATATAAAGATTATTTTGTACAATATTAATAAACTTCATTCAAAAATCTTACTAAATCTGCAATAGATTGGTCGATAAGCTTTGTTAATTTCTCCAATTCAGCTTTTTCGGCTACTGTTAGTGGCTTTGCTTTATCAAAAGTTCCGTCTTCTATAAATTTATACATTGATTGTTCAGCTGAATAATTAACAAGATTTTTCGCTGCACTTTTTGCTTCTTCAGAGTTGTCCCTTAAAGTTTTTATCTGCGAATATTTTTATCGCAAGTTCGATAGCTTCATTTTTTACTTTTTCTTCATTAATGTTTTTATCGTTTTCACCTGTTTCCAATTTCGGTTCAGGTTTTCTATATTCTTTATATTCATATTCTTTATCACTATCTCCAGGGACAGAAAAGGTAGGCTGTTCAGCCGGAAAACCTATAACATCTTCGGTATGATCTGCTAGATCAATAGAATCAGCCGAAAAAGCTTTTCCATTTATAAAAACAGTATTTTCAGGTGGTTCAGCCGGAAAACTTATATTGTAGTCAACGTTATCTGGATCGTCTAGATCGACACAATCCGCCGGAAGACCTATTCCATTTACAAAAATGATGTTTTCCAAATTTTCTTTTTCTCTTACTGCGAGTTTGTAAATGCTCAATTCAAATAACTTCTCTGAAAATTCTTTTCGGTATTTTGATTTTTTTCTATCTGTAATAAATGTTGTAATTTTGTTGCCTATTGAATGTCCAACACGCGAGACGGTATTTGCCATATTATAGAATAACTGCTTATTTATTTTTCTCCCAATACTACGTCCAGCTTCACGTGAGGCACTTCTTAAAAAAGAATTGAGTATACCACTGGCTATTCCGTCAGAGTTAGTTGCTGAAATATTATTAAAATAACAAATATTACCGAACAAAATTAGTCCAATAAAGCTAAATATTCTAATTATTTTCATAATATATCTCCTATTTGATTATAATTATATAAAAGATATAGTTAACTTTGTATTAAAATAAGATATTTTTTTGTTGCGCTTTTTTTGTTTTTTTTAAAATGGACAATTGTTTGCTCGATTTTTACCTATATTCTTGAATGTTATGATATTACTATTTAGAATCATCAATAAAATAGGGTTATTGCGAAAGTCGAAAATGGCATTTGGAAGACTCTGATTATAAGTACATAGAAAACGTATAAAATGACTTTCGCAATAACTCTAATAAAAATAATTGTATGCGTATGTGTACATCTTAGTTTGATAACGATATAATTTTAACTAATTTTTAGTATTTTTGTTGTAGAGTGTGTGTTGTTAGTGTGTCATCATTGTTGATATTGTTCGCTCGTCATATATCGGTCATATTATTGTGTTTGTCGCTGTCTGCATGCATCGATTTGAGCCAACCCCGCACCATTCAGCAAAAAGGTTTGGACAGAAAAGCGCTGGATACTATCTCTGCTCCCGTAAATGACCCGGACTTTGACTATGCCGATATAAGTTTTGAGGAATCCGCCTATGAAGATGAAATAGATCCGGAAGAAAAAATCGATAAAAAATTCTACAAACGCATATCAATATCGGTTACTGAAAGCATGAAAATGCGAGAAGCTTTAACGCAAATGGCTAATCTTGCGGGAATCAATATTTTTATTGCACAAGATATTGAAGGAAGTATTTCTTTCACAGCAAAAGATCGTCCTTTTTTGGATATATTAAAGGATGTATGTAGCAGCTCAGGTTTAAAATACACAATATCGGGTAATTCAGTAAAAATTGAAACGGATTTTCCAACGCTCAAATTTTATAGAATTCCATCGCTCAATGTTCAAAGAGATACACAAAGTTCGGTTTCAATATCGACAGATATTTTTAACGGAAGTTTGAACTCATCCGGCACAGATGCGAATAGTGCTCTAAATAGCAGTCAGGCGAACAACGGATCGAACAGTGTAGTTGCGGAATCCTCAAAAAATGATTTCTGGGTGGAATTAGAAAACGCATTGAAAATGATTATTGGAGAAACAGATGGCAACTATGTTTCCGTACATCGGCAAGGTGGATTGATAACAGCATACACAACTCAAAACAAACATGAAGAAATAAAAAAATATATAAATATGCTGAAAGAAGCGTCAGAAGAGCAGGTCCTTATCGAAGCAAAGATTCTTGAAGTAAATTTGAATGATGAATTTAAAACGGGTATTAATTGGAATATTATGCGCGGCGGTGGAGCAATGATAAATAAGACATTCGACACGAACGGATTATTTTCTGCCGGCATAGATAGGACAAGCTTAAGTACAGTAGTCGGATTTATCGAGAAATTTGGTGCTGTAAAAACACTTTCCAATCCGCGTATAACAATTTTGAATAATCATTCGGCGATTTTGAAAGTGGCTCAGAATGAAATCGTCTATTTTCCGGAGTTTCAAAGAGAATACAGCGGAAAAAACTCTGAAAATACAATGGATTTACTGTCGACGAACGTAAAGACCATTCCAATAGGCTTGATTATGAAGGTTCAACCATCAATTGATCGTCGTAGTAATTCTGTCTTGCTATCTTTACGGCCGACAATATCGAAAATCGCCAGCTACAAGAAAGTTCCGTTTATGTTCAATAACAGTACTAGTAGCTCTGGTTCCGGTTCTTCGTCAACCACACAGACTTTAGAAGTACCAACAGTGGATGTGCGTGAGCTTGATTCGGTCTTACGTGTAAATTCAGGGCAGATTGTTGTTATGGGTGGTCTTATGCAAGAACAATCGCATAATAATCGCGAAGGATTGCCGGGCTTTATGGATACTCCAGTAGATTATATCAGCGGTGAGAGAGACAGAAAAACCGATGTTACTGAATTGGTGATTTTCTTACGTGCGACAATTTTGCGAAAAAAAGGCAGAAAATATCATAAAGCAGATGAAAAAATCTATAAAATGTTTTCTTCGGATCCGCGTCAATTGAAGTTTAAGAAGAAATAAAAAAGAAATGAAGTTTGTTATTGTTGATATAAAGAATGCCAAAAAAGGATTTTCATTAATAGAAGTTGCAATTGCAATTGTTGTTATTGGATTGGTTGTTGGTCTAAGTCTTAAGGGAAAAGAACTAATTCATACAGCGAAGTTAAACTCGATTGTTGATCAAGTAAACGCATTCAGAATGGCAGCACAAATGTTTACAGATAAATACAGCGCAATTCCCGGAGACTTCAATAATGCAAAAGAAATGATTGATTCATCTTTGGAGAACGGAGCTGGGATTAGCAGTATAACATCTGTTTCCGATGCAAAAAGGTTTTGGAAACATCTTGTAGCGTCGGGATTGCTTAGTGTGGAACTTATAAACGGATTTCCCGTAAGTAAAATCGGTGGATATTTCTCAGTTTCAACAAATGTGGGTGGCTATGAAGGTACTTGGGTTATATTAAGCAAAGGAACAAGCAACAATACATCATTTTCCGGAATTATATCTCAAGAAGATGCGTATATTATCGATAAGAAATATGACAATGGCGTTCCTTCTTCCGGTGAAATTCGAACACTACGAGTATCCGGCAGTAATCTCGTATCTATTGGTCAGAAATACGATCTCAAGAGCAAAAAGAGCGATTGTATTATTATGTTCAGACTATGGTGATATGAGGAAATAAGATAATATGAGCAGATGTAGCATAAGATGTAGCATAATATAATAATGAGGTGTAATCATTGAAATTGAAAAAACAAGGCTCATTATTGTTAGAAATAGCTATCGGTATATCTGTTATTGGATTGATTTCGGGATTTTTCTTAACACGTGGAATGATCGCTACAAAATCAATGCGTGAACAAAAAACTCGAAACAACATTGAGATAGTAACTTCTGCTCTGGCATCTTATCTATCTACGAATAAAAGATTGCCTCGACCATCTTTGTCAGTGGATGGAAACGGTTTTGAAAGCAGTGATGTTGACATCGCCGTTGGAAATGTGCCGTTTAATACGCTCGGAATAACAGAGCGAAATTCTGTAGATGGACATGGACGACCGTTGATTTATATTGTAGAACCAAAGCTTACAAAGAATTTTGTACGAATATATGATAATCCTGATGAATTAGGTGACATAAGCTATTTCTGTGAGGACGTGGTTACACCGAAAATCAAAATTATTCATAGAAGTGGAACAAATGCACGAAATATGAGTAATACACGGAATAAAGATATTGTCGCATTTGTTATAGATACTGCAGATAATAAGCCTTTAATCTCAGACGGATTTGTTGTCGTAAAACCGTCAATATATACTGCTTGGATGCAAAGGAATTTCTTCCTTATTCATTATCTGAAAAATTGCCCATGTAACTATGAACATGCTCCAATAGCTACAATGACACTGCCTGGTACTGCACATACAGAAGAAATTACCGTATTGCCGGATCCGTTTAGCTGATCGTCTTGACTGCGATGTTCTTATCAATAAGAAACGACCGCCATGCCAGATCCTTAGTTGATTTTCTGTATTTCCATGTATCCTGTATTCTGATCATATATATATTTTATGTTTATTTTTTGAATTTTGTTGATCTAATTTTATTTAGAATGAAAAAACATCCAAAAAAGTTGAATTATTGTTTTTAATTTTTTCTATTGATAATAGAATTTATTATGTCCTATATTACAATCTAGGGTTATTGTTATATAAGGAGAAAGTTAATATGATCAATCTTATACTAATAGCTACTTTTTGTTGTGTGAACATTAATACCTTTGCTTCCGCACCATCCGATAGTATAGAGAAGCCTCTACCAAAACATTATAGCGCATCTATGAGCACCAGACTTCAAACTACTGAACCTGAACATTCTGAATATAAAGAGAAGCTACAAAGCTTACAAGCAGAAGTTTCAGGACTGCGTGAACAACTGAATGCTCGTGATAGATTAATGCAAAGAAAGCAGAAAGAATTAGAATATTGGCAAGGAGTTGGTTTTTCAGCTATGCGAGATTTAGAACAGCAGAAATCAGAACAACAGAAGAAAGGAAAAAAATTAAACAAAGATAAAGATTTAGAAATCTCATGCGATGAAGAAGAATCAAGAAGTGATTCGTTGAGTACGCGAGAAGAATTAAGCGAAGATTTAAAGGGGAAAGAAGAAGATTCAGCAATAGTTAGGTCAAATCGTGTAACTAATAGTAGTACTGCTACTACCAGTACAAACAGTTTCATCGAAAAGCCTGGTTCTGATCAGCAAAAGGAACCAAAAAAACAAGTGAGGAGAAATCAGTTAAGAGAAGCTTTGGGAGGAGAAACACTTGGATTTCCAGATTCATTTGGGTTTTCTCAAAAATCTCAAGTTAAAGAGACTCCAGCTGAATATACTGAAAAAAAGAAGCTTGAACGATCATTAGAAGAAGCAAAAGCAACTCAAAATGCTGCAGCAGTCTTTGAATTTGAAAAAGCTTTAGATATGTTAGAACTGAATGCAAAACTTAAAAAGTTAAGATCTAAATCAGGAACACAACAAAAAGTAAAATCAGAAGAAGAAAAGGATAGGTTAAAAACTGAAAAAGAAATATGGTTTTATATTAGATCTAAAAGATATGAAGGAAAAGCAAAAGAAGCGATGACAACTTCAAAGGAGGTTATTGGAATGAAAGAACTTGAGAAAGAGATAAATGAGCTCGAGAAAGAATTAGAAGAATTAGAACTGAAAGAAGAGTTTGAAGAATACTTTAAGCTCTAGAGCAGTTGCAGAAAAAGACTTTGAAGACAAGACTATTATGATCTATGGAGAATTATAGCATCAATAATACAATTGTAGAATTTGATAATAAT
>CAJOEB010000056.1:0-2030 GCA_905233775.1 uncultured Alphaproteobacteria bacterium
TTTGAAATCACTTGTTTCGCTGTTATTGTTAATACATTGCCAACAGATATGAGCATAGTAGCAGGAGAATTACCTCTACTTTTTTGTGTTGTACCGTAGCCGGTTTGCCACTGATAACTGTCGCTATTAATTCGTTTTACCCAAAAGAAATCAAAGGAATAGAACACTCCAAGTGGCCAAGGGTCAAACATCGTATTTGTATGAAAGAAATTTAGACAGCTGGCGAATGCTATTTGTCCTATATCATTTGCAGTTAACTGTTTATCACTTCTTGTGTTTCCTATCTGCTGAATCATACTGGCAGCGAGATATGCAGATGATTTGACTTTGTCTTTTAGCTCATAAAATCTGTAATGGTCACAGGCAAAAAGAAGCAGAATAATCAGAATAGGAATTGAAAACGCGAATTCTATGAGAATACCACCTGAATAGCGGTGAAAAAGAAATACTTGGCGAAGAGAACTTACTTCCTTCTTATGAAAATAACGATTACCCCCCCCCGTAGGCTCTCTTAGAGAATATATTAATTAATCTTTGCATCCCAAAATCACTCCTTACTTTTTATCCTTACTTGTTATAACAAATAGGTTTTATCGGAAAATAGTAAAAAAAATGTAAAAAACACAATATTCGAGAAAACAGATTTTATATTCAATAGAGTTATTGCGAAGTCATTTTATGCGTTTTTTATGTAATCATAATCAGCGTCTTCCAAATGCCATTTTTGATTTTCGTATTTGATTTTCGCAAGATCCCTAATCTTTTTTATAAGTACAATTCCATGCCGTTTGCAGCATAATGAATAAAGAAATAAATTTTTGAAAAAATGCTTTTAATACTGTTTCTTCCTTCTGTTTTTGTCAGAGTTGTTTATTTTGAACAGGCAGTTAAATATTCCTCAGCTTCCGTCAAAATAGTATCGATGATATCAGAAATCGAGCGTTCTTCTTTAATTAAACCAACTATTTGCCCGGCCATGACAGAACCGCGGTCAACATCGCCTTCTCTTGCAGCTCTGCGTAGTGCTCCTGCCCAAAAATGTTCCAGCATTAAACGTCCTTCTTCCAGCGAAACTTCATTATTCTCAAATTTTGTTATGACTTCCCTCTGTCTGTTAATAAATTCCTCCGTGCCGATATTCTCGATTGCACGTACGGGAGTTATCGGAAATTTTTTATGCAATTGAACTGGGGTAACCGCATCACGTCCACTTGCCCTGAAAAATGCCTTTTTGAAATCCGGATGAGCTGTAGATTCCTTAGCACAAGCAAAAACACTACCCAGCTGACATCCTGCTGCGCCGAGTTGCATCATACTTGCAAAAATTTCTCCACGCAAAATACCTCCTGCAACAAAAATCGGATATTCTCGCATATTCAGTAGTACATCCTGAATTAAGACAATCGTAGAAATAGGTCCGACATGTCCGCCAGATTCTGTTCCCTCCAAAATTAGTGCATCTATGCCGTTTTTAAATAGACGTTTTGCAATTGGAAGAGCTGGTGCAAAAGACATTACTTGAATGCCGTAAGAGTGGATTTTCTCAATTACGGATTTATCAGGTACTCCTCCGGCAATGATTATATGAGAGACTTTTTTTTCGTGGCATACATCTATTAGATCATACAATTTTGGATTAACATATATTATATTGACACCGAAATTTTTGTTTGTTTTCGTTTGCGTTGCTTCTATCTCTTTTTTCAAAAGATCGCCGTTCATTGCTCCGGATGCTAACACGCCGAATATACCGGCATTGGACATTGCAGATACCAAATGGGAATCCGAAATCCATGTCATTGCGCCACCCATAATTGCGTATTCGGATCCGAGAATGTCACATCCGCGCTTCATTAATTTACTGATTTTTTCATATTTTTTTTTATTATTCATTTATCTAACCCACAATATTTGTGCAATACAGAAATTGCTTCTAACAACTGATCCCTAGCTACAATAAGGTTTACTTTATGATTATCGGGAATATATTCGAATAAATCTATTTTATTTTTCTTAAGTTCCGCAATGAA